>JAJXZD010000099.1 GCA_021780215.1 Acidobacteriota bacterium | reverse complement strand
CCGGACTCATTGCCGAGAGCGTTCACCGCGATTTGGCGAACCAGCGGATCGTCGTAGGTGGTGATGTCGTCCCTCGCTGGATCGGCATAGCGCACCACGCGCACGCGCCGGCGGTGGTGCGGCGGCGGAGCGCCAAACGCCACACGAACGCTGCCTGCGAGAAGCAGACAAAGCAGGGCTTTTTGTAGGACTGGGTTTCGCCGCATGGATAAAGGGCCCGGGTGTTCCCGCCTCGCCGTTTCGAATGACGGGTTTCAGTGTATGAAAGGCAGCGCGCCCGCGCAACTGAAAAGACGCGTTCGCTTTCCAGACGAACAGCATGCGGCCTGCTCGGACCGAAGGCCCCCCACGAGGAGCAGAGATACGCGCGGCGCCTACCTGGTTGCCGCCGCGCGGGGAAAGCTCGGGGTGGACATGACCTCTTCGGCTTGCGCGCGATGCCGCTCGCCGTGGGCGGGAATCAGGAGCAGCCACTGGTAGCAATCCAGATCGCCATAGACCGGATGAGGGAAAAAGCACCGCCGCAAATCGGCGTCAACGCGCGAAGCAAGGTCGAAGGAACGACCGCGCGCCATTCTGAATTCCGGAAGGAGTCGATGGTAGGGCCAGCGGCCGGTGGGGTTGAGAATCTCTGGCGCCGGGAAGCGGTCCACGCGGCCCGCGATGATTTGAGCCAGAGAATCGTCGCGGCCTTCGAACGGGCTGCGCTTCGAGGTGTCGGCCGGACCCTGGGCCAGTTCCGCAATCCGGCCGAGGATGCGGTTCTCGACCACGATGATGTGTTCGAGGCATTCGGCAACAGACCAGCGATCCGGCGCAGGCTTGAATTGAAGCTGATCCTGCGAAAGGCGGATTGTGCTGTCCAAGAGATTTTCCCGCGTCTCCGTAAGATAGTTGATGGCGTGTGCACGTTCAGCAGGTGTCATGGCATGCCTCCCAGCAATGTTCGCCGCTGCTAGCGGACGGCGCGGCCTTGCGCGGCGGCGGCCGCCTTTGCGGCGGGCTTGTCGCCCTCCGCGGGCGCCTTCCTGGCTTCCTCCGGTGCGGGCGCGGCGAGCCCCAGCGCCTTGCGCAGGTCGTGATCGAGCTTGTCGCGCAGGTCGGCGTGCTCCTTCAGATAGAGGCGCCCGTTCTCACGGCCCTGCCCGATGCGCTCGCCCTTGTAGGAAATCCAGGTGCCGGACTTTTCGAGGATGCCCTTCGCGACGCCGAGATCGAGCAGGTCGCCTTCCCTGGAGATTCCCTCGCCGTAGATGACGTCGAATTCGGCCTCGCGGAACGGCGCGGCCACCTTGTTCTTCACCACCTTCGCGCGCGTGCGGGAGCCGACCACACGGTCGCCTTCCTTAATGGACTGGATGCGGCGGATATCCACGCGAATCGAGGCATAGAATTTCAGGGCGCGGCCCCCGGTGGTCGTTTCGGGGTTGCCGAACATCACCCCGATTTTTTCGCGGATCTGGTTGATGAAAATCAGGCATGTCTTCGATTTCGAGACGATGGCGGTGAGCTTGCGCAATGCCTGGGACATCAGCCGCGCTTGCAGGCCCATCTGCGGCTCGCCCATCTCACCCTCGAGCTCGGCCTTGGGCACCAGCGCGGCTACCGAGTCCACCACCACCACATCCACCGCGTTCGAGCGAATCAGCGCCTCGGCGATTTCAAGCGCTTGCTCGCCATTGTCCGGCTGGGAGACCAGCAGGTTATCCACGTCCACGCCGAGCTTGCGGGCATAGACCGGGTCGAGGGCATGCTCAGCGTCAATGAACGCCGCCTGGCCGCCGAGCTTCTGCGCTTCCGCGATCACGTGCAGCGTGAGCGTGGTTTTGCCGCCCGATTCCGGTCCGTAAACCTCAATTACCCGGCCGCGCGGGAAGCCGCCGACGCCGAGCGCGGCGTCAATCGAAATCGAGCCGGTGGGGATGACGCTCACCGGGACGAGCACATCGCGGTTCCCCAGGCGCATGATGGAGCCCTTGCCATACTGCTTTTCAATCTGTGAAATCGCCAGATCCAGATTCTTGGACTTCTCGTCGTTCATAATGGCACCTCAAGAGGGAGTGCGGTTCGCGCCCTGGGCGCCCGGGGATGAGTGCGCCGGCGGCCCGCATCATACCAGAGTGCGCCGCGCTCCTCCCCGGCCATTTCCGGGAGGGAATATTAGCAAAAGGCGAAGAAAAAGCAAATACTATTTCCTCCCGCGACTACAGGGAAGACGGCCCCGGCGTCGACGGCGAATCTCAATACTTATAAAATCCCCGGCCCGACTTGCGGCCGAGCCATCCGGCGGCCACATATTTCCGCAGCAGCGGGCAGGCGCGGTATTTCGGGTCGCCCAGACCGTGCAGCAAGACGTCGAGGATTTCCACGCACACGTCCAATCCGATGAAGTCGGCCAGCTCCAGCGGGCCCATTGGATGGTTCATGCCGAGCTTCATCACCGCGTCCACGGCCTCGGGCGCAGCCACGCCTTCCATCACGGTGAAGGCCGCCTCGTTGATCAACGGCATGAGCACCCGGTTGGAGACGAAGCCCGGCGAATCATTGATGGCCACCGGCTTCTTCTCGAGCCGCTGGCAGAGCGCCATCGTGGTTTCGAACGTCGCATCGCTGGTGGCCAGGCCGCGTATCACCTCGACGAGCGGCATCACCGGCACAGGGTTCATGAAGTGCATGCCGATGAATCTTTCAGGACGGCGGGTCAGCGCGGCGAGCTGCGTGATCGAGATGGAGGAGGTGTTGCTGGCTAAAATCACATTCGGGCCGACGACGGCATCCACCTCGCGCAGCACGCTGGTCTTCAGTTCGAGGCGCTCGGGCACAGCCTCAACGACAAAATCGGCGGTGGTGAGCGCGATATTGT
>JAJXZD010000012.1 GCA_021780215.1 Acidobacteriota bacterium | reverse complement strand
GTCGAGCCCTTTCAGGGAGCGGCGACCGGCGTGGGCGGAATCCTGCGGGACATTTTCACGATGGGGGCCAGGCCGATCGCGGTGCTCGATTCGCTGCGCTTCGGGCCCATCGAAGCGGGGCCGGGAGACGGCGGCGCGACGCCCGAGGATCTCGGGCGCAATCGGCGCATCGCCGACGGCGTGGTGCGCGGCATTGGATTTTATGGAAACTGTTTTGGCGTGCCGACCGTGGGCGGTGAGGCGGTTTTCGAACCGTCCTACGCCAGAAACCCCCTGGTGAACGCGCTGGCGCTCGGAATCGCGCGGCGCGAGGAGCTGTTCTTCGCGCGCGCGCGCGGCGCGGGCAATCCGGTGATCTACGTGGGCGCCAAGACGGGACGCGATGGCATTCACGGCGCATCGCTCCTGGCTTCGGCGGAATTCAGCGAGGAGTCGCAGCAGAAGCGCCCGAACGTTCAGGTAGGCGACCCGTTCCTGGAAAAGCTGCTGCTCGAAGCGTGCCTCGAAGTGATGCGCACCGGCGCCGTGGTTGCGGTTCAGGATATGGGGGCTGCCGGGCTGACCAGCTCGAGTTCGGAGATGGCCTCGCGCGGGGGAGTGGGGATCGAAATCGAGCTCGCGCGCGTCCCGCAGCGCGAGACGGGAATGACGCCGTACGAGATCATGTTGAGCGAGTCGCAGGAGCGCATGCTGCTGGTGGCCGAGCGCGGGCGGGAGGGCGAGGTGTTCGCCATCTTCCGCAAATGGGGGCTGGACGCGGCGGAGATCGGGCGGGTCACCGGAGACGGGATGCTGCGCATACTCGATCACGGGAGCGTGGCGGCGGAAATTCCGGCCCATGCCATCGCCGAGGAGGGCCCGCGCTATGAGCGACCTCTGGCCCCGCCTTCGATGGCGGCCCGCCAGACGCGGACGCAACGGATGGAGCTTCTCGGCGAGGGCGCGGACCTGACCGCAAATTTTCGCCGTTTGCTGGCTTCTCCCACAATCGCTTCGAAGCGCTGGATCACCGAGCAGTACGACTCGATGGTGCGCACCAATACGCGCGAAGGGCCGGGCGCGGCCGACGCGGCGGTGATCCGGATCAAAGGGACGCGCCGCGCGCTCGCGATCAAGACCGACGGCAACGGGCGGTGGTGCTTCCTCGCGCCGCGGCTGGGAGCGATGCACGCCGTGGCCGAGGCGGCTCGCAACGTAGCCTGCACCGGCGCGCAACCCATTGCCGTTACCAATTGCCTCAATTTCGGCAATCCGGAAAAGCCCGAGGCGATGTGGCAGTTCAGCGAGGCGGTGGACGGAATTGCCGAGGCCTGCCGCGCCCTGGGCACCCCGGTGACCGGCGGGAACGTCAGCTTCTACAACGAAACATTGGGCCAAGCCATCTATCCAACGCCGGTGCTGGGCGTGCTCGGCTTGCTCGAGGACGCCGCAGTCGCGCTGGGCTGCGCGTTTCGCGAAGCGGGCGATGCCATCCTGCTGCTCGACGCCGGACGCAGAGCACTATCGATCGAGGAGCTGCGCGCGGAGATGTCGTCCTCCGAATACGCGAAGACGGTCTATGGAATCGCGGCGGGCGCACCGCCGGCTCTCGACCTTGTGGCCGAGCGCAGGCTGATCGAATGCCTGGTGAAGCTGGCGGCGGAGCGGGCCGTCTCCTCGGCACACGATGTAAGCGGCGGGGGGCTGGCGGTGACGCTGGCGGAATGCTGTTTCGCGAGCGCGGAGGATTCCGGCGCGTGCCTTTCGGCGGAGGCGGAGCTGGGAGACGCGGACACCCCGGCGGAAGCGACGCTCTTCGGCGAACGCGGGGGGCGCGCGGTGGTATCCGTTCCGCGCGGCTTGCTTGCCCGCGCGAAAGAGATTGCGGCACAATATCAAATAGAAGCGCGAGAGATCGGGCGGGTCACGCGAGGGGAGTTCTGCATCCAATATAAGGGCGTGGGCGTGGTTCAGGGGCCTGTGGAGGCGTTTCTGCAAATCTGGTCGGAATCGCTCGGGAAAGCCATCGAGGGCGCATGATGTCCGCACAGTGCACATTGTCCGACGATCACTTTCACGATCATTGCGGCGTGTTCGGCGTGTTTGGCCATCCCGAATCGGCGAAGCTGACCTACCTGGGGCTCTACGGGCTGCAGCATCGCGGGCAGGAATCGGCGGGAATCTCTTCGAGCGACGGACTGGACTTGCAACTGCACCGCAGCCTGGGACACGTGCAGGAAATCTTTACACCGCAGGTCCTGGCGGGGCTACCGGGCGAGGCAGCCATCGGGCACACACGCTATTCGACAGCGGGCGATACCTCGCTGCTGAACGCTCAGCCGATTCTGATTGACTGCAACAAGGGCAAGCTGGCGCTGGGGCACAACGGAAACCTGACCAACGCGATGGAACTACGCCGGCGTCTCGAGCACCGCGGCTCCATCTTCCAGACTACCAGCGACACCGAAGTGATCGTCCACCTGGTGGCGCGGAGCGCGGCGCGGAACCTGGCCGGTGCGCTGGCGGACGCACTGAATCAGGTCGAGGGAGCCTATTCGTTGCTGGTGCTGACGCGCGACGAGATGTACGCCATCCGCGACCCGCGCGGCTTCCGCCCGCTGGCGCTCGGCCGGTTTGACGGCGCGTGGGTGGCCAGTTCGGAGAGCTGCGCGTTCGACCTGATTGACGCGGAATTTGTGCGGGAAGTGGAGCCGGGAGAGATGGTGCGGATTTCGCGGAGCGGGATAGAGTCCATTCGCTTCGCGCCGGAAAAGCCGCACCAATACTGCATTTTCGAGCAGGTCTATTTTTCGCGGCCGGACAGCATCGTTTTCGGCCTGCCGGTGAATCGCAGCCGCGAGCGGCTGGGCCGGATGCTCGCGCGCGAACATCCCGTCG
>JAJXZD010000206.1 GCA_021780215.1 Acidobacteriota bacterium | reverse complement strand
CGAGCAGACCGCGCCAGGCAGCCGGGCGTCCTGGCTGGCCGAGTGCAAACAAATCTATCGCGAGGCCGGGCCCTGGAAGCTTTCCATCTCGACCGCAGCGCTGATCAGCATCGGTCTTGGAACCAGCACCGTGATGCCGGCATACCTGGCGCGCGCGCACCATGTTTCCATCGCCGCATCCTCGAGCCTCCTCGCAGTCTCGAATGTGGCGATGATCGTGGGAGGCCTCGGAGCTGGAATCGTGCTCACGCGAGGCGGGAGGCCGTTTTCGGTCTATGCGGGGCTTGCCGCGGCGGGCATGGCGTCCGCGCTTCTGCTCTATGATCCGGCAATATCCTTTTCCTGGGCCATGGTGGCGCTTCTGGTCTGGCTGGGCAGCACGGGAGCGGGCGTTGCGGTGCTCATGGCGCTGCTACCCCAGGTGGCACGCGATCCGGAAAAGGGCGGCGCGACCATGGGGCTGGTCGGGCAGGTAATGGCGGTGTCCAATCTGGCGACGCCGCCGCTCTACCTCGGCCTGCTGTCAAAAGGAAACTGGCTCTACTTCGTGGCGCTCGTCTGCGGCGGATGGATCCTCAGCCTGGCGTTTCTTCCCGCCGGGAGGCGACGAGCGGCCGCGCCGGCGGGAGAAGCGGGCGTTTCGATTTCCCGGGAATAATCTCCGGGGCCTGCTCGTCATTTCTGTACCTGCCTCGCCGTCGGCCGTGCGCCGGGCAGATTGCATTCGCGCCGGCCGGCGCATACCATGGGCGCCGGGTCAGGGCGCCTGCAAGCAGCGGCGGCCTGCAGATTTCCGAAGGAGCATCGGCGATGCCGGATTCCAGTTCAAAACTTTCGGTCGAGGACCGCCTCGACATCATGGAACTGTTCGCGAAATATGCCTGGGCAATTGATTCGGGCGATGCGGAGGGGGTGCTGCGCTGCTTCGCCGAGGATGGCTACCTCGACCATCTGTGGCAAGGAAAGCTGCAAGGACACGAGAAAATCCGCGCGGCATTCGAGGAGCTTTGGTACGACCGCCCCAGCTGGTGGATCGGGCGGCAGCACCTGGCAAACCATTTCCTGATCACCCGCGAAGGAGATGGGGCGCGCGTGAAAGCCTTCTTCTCGATCCTGCAGTACAACGTCGAGTACCGCACCAATTTTGTCTTCGGGATGGGGACCTGGGACAACTACTGCGTGAAGCGCAACGGCGAATGGGTGTTCCAATCGGTGAAAATCAACGCCTGGACCGACCGGACCACAGTACTGTGGACCGGCGAGGCGCGGGCCGCCAGCGCCGGACCGAAAGTCGCGGTGGCCGTGCCCGGACTTCCGGGGCCGCCGCAGCGCTAGCGCGCAGAAATCATGCCGCGCTTGCCCGGCAAGAAATACAGCGGGAGAAATGCTCGCCCCAGCGCGCTCGTATTCGCCGCCGATGCGGCCGTTAGCTGCGCGCGATATCCAGCGACATGCTAGAATTGGCCGTGCACGCGATGTAGGCCCGTAGCTCAGTTGGCTAGAGCGCCACCTTGACACGGTGGAGGTCTGCGGTTCGAGCCCGCACGGGCCTACCATTGCAAGACCCCCGCTTCATTTCCTGTCTGTAATCTCCTGTCCGCATTGCTTTTTTTCCATGCAGCAGCCGGAGTCGTACCAGAATTGGCATGCATGGGGAATGTGTTTATTCGCAGCCGAACCGGGCTTTTTGAAACGGGCCTCATCCGGCCATTGCGAGGGGACCCGAAGGAGCCCACGCATGAGCGCGAGCGTCGTCTGCGGGGCTCGGCAACTCGGCCCTGGATGAGCTGGAGCGGTTTTCGCGGCGACATGGTGTTCAGCGAGCACACTGCCACCGGGCCCATGCGAAAACGTGGACGTTGTTAAGTAGCGCCCGCGGGTCAAACAATGCTCAACGGGAAGCGAACGCAGGCAGAGTGGATGGCGGAGCCCAAATCATCATTCGACTACTTCGTCGGTTCGAGGACTAATTTCTGGACACGCCAATTCAGTAATTCCGCCACAAAGAGCACATTTTCCGACGGACAGGCGATTTCGTGGATCCACCCAAACTGCCCGAGTAGCTTTCCGGACTTGCCGAATACTCCCAACACCTTGCCATCAAGGCTGAGCTTGTAAATCCGCCCTGGATAGGCATCCGCGCTGTACAGCACCTGATGTGGCGGCGGCGTGATGCAAATTGCCCAGGGCGCGCCCGGTGCCATCGTTCCTGTGGTTTGCGCCGGCTTGCTGCTGATCGCCGGACGAGCATCCGCCGGCACCGGCACATCTATCGTGATCTGACGAAGAAACTTTCCTTCCCCGTCAAACACCTGAATGCGGCGATTCCCCCGGTCCGCCACGTACACTTGCCCCTTCGCATCAACCGCGATGCTGTGGGGCGTGTTGAATTGGCCGGGACCATCTCCGGGCTCTCCCCAGGATTTGATCCAGTTTCCATCTCGATCGACCTTCGCCACGCGCGAATTGATGTAGCCGTCCGAGATATAGGTGTTCCCCGCAGCGTCCCAAGCCATGTCGGTCACCTGCCGGAACAATCCATCCACAGGGGGCAGAGGGGGCTTCGGATGCTTCAGCGGTCCCGTGAATTCGTCGGCGGCTTCCTGCTTACGGCCGAAGACCATGACGACGCGCCCCGCCGGGTTAAACTTGATCACCATGTCCGAACCTTTGTCCGCCACCCAAATGTTGTCATCCTTATCCACTTTCACGGAATGCGCGAATGACCACGCATACAAATTGTGGCCAATCTCGCGAAGAAACCTGCCGTCCGGTGCGAACTCCAGAAGCTGCGCGGCGCCGGCTCCGTAGGCTGGACCACTCGGATTCCCGCGCGAGAACACGAAAATGTGCCCCGTGTAATTGACCGCCACTCCAGCTGCTTCTCCCAGGTACAAATCGAGAAGAAGC
>JAJXZD010000160.1 GCA_021780215.1 Acidobacteriota bacterium | reverse complement strand
TGCAGCAGGTTGTTGAAATCGTGGGCGATGCCCCCGGCCAAGGTGCCGATGGCCTCCATCTTCTGTGTCTTGAGCAGCTCCCGCTCCAGCTGCTTGCGCTCGCTGAGATCAACCACGATCCCGCGCAGGCCGTCCAGGGCGGTCTCCAGTTCGTGGCAGCACTCGGCCAGGGAATGGAACTGGAGCGTGGCCGCGTCGCCCTTGACGGTATGGATACAGCGGAACACCGCCTCCATTCCGGTGGCGACTTCCTCGGGAGACGCGCGCTCCAGGGCCAGCGCGGCGGCCTCCGCGCGGGCCAGCTGATCCAGGGTGCTCACCCGGAAAATTTCCAACAGCGCAGCGTCGGTCATGACATCCATTGCGAGCTCGCGTACTGTCCGACGCAATCGACGTGGATCGTCCTCCTTCCCTCCGAGCTTATTGGGGTCCGGAAATATCAGTTGACCGATCTTGCTGTCGCTCAGCGACAGATCCAGCGCATGACTCGCGAACTCGAGATCGATATAGCCCAGAATTCGATACTCACTCCACCGCTTGAGCGGCGCGCGCCGAGCGGGCGCGGCAGTGAAGCCTTCTCGCTCGTACCGCTGACGGACCGCTGCAAGCCAACGCCGAAACGCCTCCTTCAGTACCTCGTCACCGGCGCGGAGGTCCACCTCCAGCCGCGCGCGCTGCCAGGAGTTACTCTTGTCCTCCGGGGAGTCTCTGACACAATTCTCGCTCACCGCGTTTGCCATTGCCGTTCGCACCTCCTGGCGGAGCGCCGGCAGCAACGGATCCGCCAACAACTGCCGCACCGCAGGGGTACGCGCACTCGCGATATTCCCGCCAAGTTGCTTCGTCTTTTGAATCATGTGCAACGAAGGATTTGCCCTGTTGAGTTCGCGGTGCAAACAGTCCCGTCCCGCCTCTATGACCGGATCCCGCGCGATCAGGCGTGGGGCCGTCTCGGCTCTCCGCGCGTCCAATGCGGCCATCAGCTCCTCGTAATCCGCAGCACTCGCCTTTCCCTGCATTGACTGAATCAACCTCTGCCAGTGGTACGCCGTTTTCCAGTATGCAGGGAATTGGAAGGTGGAGCGACCAATCGACACGACGAGAGGCTTTGTGTCGAGCGGGGCGCCCGGCGGCGGGGGCACGCCGCCCCCATCGGGGTCGACAGGCAGGGTCATTCCGAAACGGCGAGCGATGCTCTTGATCCGCCGACTCGCCGCGCTTTCCCAATCGGGGAGAAGAAGCATTGCGCCGAGGTGGCTTCGATATTCCAGGCAGACCCACCAGTCGAGCACATCCATGCCGACACACTGATAGCGGTTTGCAGAAAAGCCAAGCTCGCCGATCGAGGCTGCGGCGTGCTGAGTGTCCTCCTTGCGCGGCCTCATTTCCGGCCTCGCTTGTTGCGGCTTTGAATCACGGTGGCACCAACTTGGCGACCGCCTCGCGTTTCTGGTCCGGCGCGAGATGCGCATAGCGCAATGTCATTGCCATGGAGCCGTGCCCGAGAAGTTCACGCACCGTGTTCAGCGGGACACCAGCTTGGACGAGCCGACTGGCGAAATGATGGCGCAAGTCATGCCATCGAAACTTCGTGATTTTGGCGCGTTCGAGCAGCGCCGCCCACGCGGTCTTGAATCCGGTATCGATGGAGATCACGCGCTCAGTGTCCGACACCTGCTCCTTCCAATTCTTCAGCACTTCCAGCGCCTCGTCATTGAGAGGGATATGCCGGGTCTGCATGTTCTTCGCCGTGGAGCCTTCGACGGTCAGCTGCTTACCCTTCATATCCACGGCTGCCCACTTGAGCGAGAGGAGCTCGCCGCGGCGCATGCCAGTGTTCATGGAGAGAACCACGGCGGGGGTCAAATGGTCGCCGTAGTGCGGAAGGGTCGGCAGGGAATCTTGATTCCGGGCCCGGCGCCAGCGATTCGCCGACTCTCGGGCGGCGCGCACCTCCGCGTCGCGCTCGCTGAGGGACTCCCTGAGCCGCTTTTCCTCGGCCGGGTCCAAATACCGGACCTTCGGCATGCGGTCGATTCTGGGGCGCTCCACGCGGCGGACGACATTATCGGGGAGCTTGCCGAGCTTGACGGCGCGGGAGAGCACACCCGAAAGGGTCATCACATCGCGCAGGATGGTCGAAGGTTCGGTTCCTGCGCCGAGACGCTCGGTGCGCCAACGCTCGATCATCTCCACGGTGATATCGGTCAGCGGCCTGGGATACCACGGGCCGAAACACGTCTGGATCCGCTGCAAGGTTCGCTCCGCCCCCTTCGGCCGGTTCACGAGCAGCCAAGGCCGATATGCTTCCTGGACGAACTGGCCGAGCGTCAGTCCGGGAGCGCCATCAAAACCATGCAGCGGAGGTCTACCGTGCGCGACGTTGCCGAGCACTGCCTGGCAGCGTTCGCGGGCCTCATCCGGCGTGAACTCGCCGACCCGGCCGAGCCGCACCCGCCGGCCGCGCCCGACCTGTACAAAGTACGTGCGCACGTTGCGCTCGATCCTGAGCACGAAGCCGATCAGCCGCGTGTCGCGGATATCGAAGGGCTTGTCCCTGAACTGGGCGGCGTTCCCCTTGAGCAGGTTCGCCGAGATGATGGCTCGCACGGATAAGCCTCTTGCTGGCCGGATGCCTGAATGCAATGGCCACTTGCGCGGCACTTGCAAGTGCAAGTAGAGTATACAGCCGTGGCAGACCGTAGCAATGAGTATGCGAGGTTAGGATTCACGGAACGCTGGAAATTCCAGGAGTTCGTGGGCTCAGAGCGGCAAGTGGCTGAAATTCCCGGAAGTCGTGAAAATGGCCTTTTTCGCATTCGTAATGCGCGGGTCGTAGGTTCGAATCCTATTCCCGGCACCATTAAATCAATAGCTTATCGATTCCACCCCAGGATCTGAGCCGGCTGTA
>JAJXZD010000201.1 GCA_021780215.1 Acidobacteriota bacterium | reverse complement strand
CCCGGCGAATAACCCGAAGGAAAATTCCGATATTGCCGGGATGCCGCGAGTAGAATGCGGCCGGCGGCTGCAAAATTTACTCAGTGGAAAACGCTGCTGCTGGCGTAAGCCATTTATCTTCATGTAAATCGCGCGCCCAAAATTTGGAAGCCATCTTGCACTAACAGCCAGCGAAGTTCGGAGCCGCTTTCTCCGCATTCGCTTCCCCGCTCTCTTTGCAGGGGGCGGCCTTGGAGAAAGTGATCCTCGCACCCAACGCGCGCGGGGTTCGAATCTACCCCACCCCCACACACGCACGAGCCCCGCGCGTTCGTCTGTTCGCGGGCAGAACTAACCGCGCAAGCGGAGACTGGTCGAAAATCCGAAGCATCGGCCGATATGGTGCAACTACGCTTCCCATCAAGGACGCGGAGAGACTATGTTCGAGATTGACCCCGTGGATTAAGAAAGAACTCGGACTAGGAAAAGGAATCGTCAGGAAAAGGCCCCACGATCACAAACCGAGCATGGGGCACCCGAAAAAAACAAACGCCTAGCTAGGGACGGGCTGCCCGCGGCTCCCAAACCAGAAGCGGTTCCCACCGAGGTCTGAATCAACAAGCCGCTCAACTCAAATGAAAATACTCACTAAATTCCATACTCACCGGTTTCAAACTCGTTGACACGCGCCGCGGCAACATAATTAGCAAGGTGGGGGGGCAACCGTGGTAGAAGCCCTGGCATCTGAAAAGATTGCAAGGTGTCAATTGCGGTTTGAGTTACGTGTGCTGATGGCAGCAAGTTTCGTCTGTGAATCGAGAGGAGGAGGCATGAAGAAAATGAGGGTTGGATGTCTGGCGGTGTTCCTGCTAACAACCGCTCTCGGCGCCTTTGGCCAAACGATCAAAGTAAATTGGCAAACCAAAGCACCATTCTCCGATTACCGAACTTACACCTGGAAGACCAGCAAGAATGAAGGGGCACATTTCTACAAACAGTGGGTCCGCAAGGATGTTGATGCTGCATTGGCCGAGAAAGGTCTCCGAGAAGTCAGCGCCAACCAAAACCCGGACCTTTACGTCTACTATCACATCGTCGGACAGGAGGTAATGGATTCGACGACCATGGACGACGGTTTTGGCTGGGGCGGCATGGGGGGCGGCTGGGGCATGTGGGGCGGCTGGGGCGGCTGGGGCGGCTGGGGTGGTATGGGCGGCCCGGATTTCGCCCAAACAACGGCTCAACCCCGCATGATGGGAATCCTTGCGGTTGACCTCATCGATGTCAAGGAAAAACAACTCGTTTGGCGCGGCCAGGCGACAACGGATGACATCTCCAACAAGCAAAAAGGGGATGAAAAACAAGTCCTTAAGTCGGTCGCAAAAATGTTTAAACAGTATCCTCCCCCAGAAACCAAATAACAGGCGGGTAGTAGCGGGAAGCGCGCCGGAAATAGACCAGGGCCTGGCAATCCAGGGCGTGTTTTATGCGGAAACTCCAAAACCGAAAAGGAGATACCTGACATGCGAAGGTTAATCGCGATGGTCCTGCCTTCCTGTCTCGCGCTGATTTTCTGCGCGGGTACCACCAAGGCAGACATCACCGGCCAAATTTACGCGACCATTCCCTTTCAATTTCACGTAGCGAACACGACCCTCCCGGCTGGCAAGTATGTTTTGCGGATGCTGGGTGGCTCGGACTTGAGCATCATGACGATCACGAGTGCAGACAATAAAATCACCGAGGAGTTCTTTGTCCGTCAAGCTTTCGCGACAAAGAAGCCCCAGCGCTCAGAATTGGTTTTCAGTCGCTACGGACAGGAGGAATTTCTACGCAGGATTTTCGGAGAGGACAGCCAGAACGGTGAGGCAGTGGACGAAACTGCCCGGGAAGAACTTCGTTTGCAAAAGAAAGGCGTGCATCCTTTTGTGCACTCAGTAGAGGCCGCCCTGGAAAAAGTTGAGCCAAAGTAGGAACAGGGTCAGACCCCGTTTATTTCGAGCTTGCGTCCGGTCTGCGCATTAGAGCTGCAAGTGTAGTGCGCAGACCGCTCTCATATTGCCCAATTTTCGGCGCGGCTGAAGCCGTGCCCTGGCGAATTCCTGGGCGTTGTTCTGCGGCGACGCGGCGCGAATGCCGCGTCCCGGAAGTACGCTGCAAAAATCATTGTGACTTCAGGGGCTGAAGCCCTTTCCCATCGGAGGCTTGGACGGCACGGCTAAAGCCGTGCCCTGACGGGCAAGGCGGCGCTAAGAAGAGGCTTCCGCGCTGGCGCGGATTTCCTGCCAGCGCTTGGGGCGCCTCTTGGTGTCGAGGACTTTCTTGCGCAGGCGGATGGATTTCGGGGTGACTTCAACGAACTCGTCTTCGGCGATGAATTCGAGCGCTTTTTCGAGGGTCATCTCGCGCGGGGGAATCAGGCGGATGGCCTCGTCGGCGGACGAAGAGCGCATATTGGTGAGCTTCTTCTCCTTGGTGATGTTGACGTTCATGTCCTCTTCGCGCGCGTTTTCTCCGACGATCATTCCCTCGTAAACTTCAATGCCCGGCCCGATGAACATCTCGCCGCGTTCCTGCAGGCCCCAGATGGCGTAGGCCACGGAAACGCCCGGGCGATCCGCGACGAGCGCGCCGGTGGGGCGCATGGCCATTTCCCCCGCGTAGTCGGTCCAGCCCTCGAGGAGCGAATGAATCAGCGCGGTGCCGCGGGTGTCCGTGAGCAGCTGCCCGCGCAACCCGATCAATCCGCGCGAGGGAATGCTGAACTCCATGCGTACGCGGCCGGAATGATGGTTCACCATTTTCTTTAGCTCGCCGCGGCGGCTGCCCAGCGATTCCATGACGATGCCGATAAAATTTTCCGGACAGTCAATCACCAGCGATTCGAGCGGCTCGAGGCGCCGGCCATTTTCGTTGCGGACCACGATTTCCGGCTTGCCGGCCATCAGCTCATAGCCTTCGCGGCGCATGGTCTCAATCAGGATGGCGAGCTGCAATTCGCCGCGGCCCAGCACGCGGAAGGAGTCGGTCGAACCGGTCTCCTCGACGCGGAGGGAGACGTTGGTGAGCAGCTCCTTGTCGAGGCGGGCGCGCAGGTCGCGCGAGGTGACGAATTGCCCCTCCCGCCCGGCGAAGGGCGAAGTGTTGACGGTGAGCACCATGGCGATGGTGGGATCGTCAATGGTCAGCGGCTCGAGCGGCTCCGGATGGTCAATGCTGGTGATGGTCTCGCCGATCTGGATGCCCTCGAGGCCGGCCATGGCGACGATGTCGCCGGCGGCGACACGCTCGGCTTCGTCTCGATCAAGTCCGCGAAAGGTGAAGAGCTTGGTGATGTGGGCGGGCTGGATGGAGCCGTCGCGTTTGGCGATGCTCACCTCGGCGCCGCGTTCAAGCGTCCCTTGAAAAACGCGGGCGATGGCGATGCGGCCGAGAAAATCGCTGTAATCGAGATTGGTCACCTGAATCTGGAGCACGCCATCAGGGTCGCCCGCCGGCGGGGGAATCGAGGTGAGAATCTGTTCGAAGAGCGGCTCAAGATTCGTGGAAGCATCGCCCGGCGAGCGGTGGGCGACGCCGGTCTTGGCGTTGGTATACAGAACCGGAAAGTCGAGCTGGTCCTCGGTCGCGTCCAGGTCAATGAGCAGGTCGTAGATTTCGTCAAGCACGGCGGCGGGGCGCGCGTCAGGCCGGTCAATTTTGTTAAGCACCATGATGGGGGGCAGCTTGGCGGCCAGGGCTTTCTGCAAGACGTACCGGGTCTGCGGCAGAGGGCCCTCGCTCGCGTCCACCAGGACGAGCACACCATCCACCATCCGCAGCGCGCGCTCGACTTCGCCGCCGAAATCGCTGTGGCCGGGCGTGTCCACGATGTTGATTTTGGCCCCGCGATAGGTGATGGCGGTGTTTTTCGCCAGGATGGTGATGCCCCGCTCGCGTTCGAGTTCATTCGAGTCCATCACCCGCGTGACCACCTCCTGGTTGGCGCGGAATATGCCGCTCTGACGGAGCATGGCGTCCACCAGCGTGGTCTTGCCATGGTCCACGTGGGCGATGATGGCAATATTGCGGATTGCGGAGGTCATGTTCGGGCTGCGCTGCGGCCGGAGAGGAAACACGCGCCGACGCGAAGCCGGCGGCCATTGGTTTCGAAAAATCTCGGGAGCAACAAACGCACCTTTATCTTAACACATTTGCAGGGAGCCCCTCTCGCCCGCGGGGCGGCCCGGGGGGCGTGTCACGATGCGAAAGGCGGCTGCGCCGAGGCAAAGGAAACGCGGTGCGCCTCGGGCCCGGCGGCAATGACGATGGCGCCGATGGCGAATCCCGCCGCAGCCACAAGGCCCATGGATTGCGCGTACGTGAACCGGAGGTTCAGCAGGGCTTCGAGATAGGGAGTGACGGAGCCGAGCAAAACGCCGAGCTGGTAGGCAAGACCGGGGAAAAATCCTCGCAGCGCGCCGGGCGAGAGCTCGTTGATATGCGCGGGAACCACACCCCAGGATCCCTGCACCATGAACTGCATCAGGAACGCCCCCACGGCCAGCACAAATACCGAGCGCGATACGAGAACCCACAACGGAATGAGCAGCAAGCCCAGCAGCAGCGATGCCACCATGGCCCTGCGGCGCCCGTGCCGGTCGGAATAAAGCCCCCAGAGCACGCCGCCGGCCATCGCGCCGAGCATTGAAATTACGCTGAGGATGGCGACGGTGGGCGCGGGGAAAAGGAGTTGGCGTGTGAGGAAGGTGGGATACAGATCCTGCGTACCGTGCGAGGCGAAGTTCATCATGCCCATGAGCAGGACGAGATAGAGGAAGCGCTTCCAATTCCTCGCCACCGCGCGCAGATATTCCCGCCAGGCGACTTTGGGGGCGGATTTCCAAGCCTCGCTCTCCTTCACCTTGGCGCGGATGAAGAGAGTGAGCAGTGCGGGTGCTCCGCCGAGGAAAAACATCGGCCGCCAGCCCCAATGAGGGAAGACCCTCCAGAAAGCCAGGGCCGCCAGGAGATTTCCGAAGGCGTAGCCCTCCTGCAAGATGCCGGAGAGGATACCGCGCCACTTCGGGGGCGCGGATTCCATTGCCAGCGATGCGCCAACGCCCCATTCGCCGCCCATGCCCACGCCGTAGAGCAGGCGCAGCACCAGGAAGACGCGATAGCTTGGCGCAAATCCCGAGAGCACCTCGACGGCTGAGTAGAAAACCACGTCCACCATCAGCGGGATACGGCGGCCATAGCGGTCCGCAAGCAGGCCGAAAAGCGCCGCGCCAACCGGGCGCATGATCAGGCTGGCGGTGAGCGTGAGCGTCAGGTCGGCTACGGACTTGTGGAACTCCGTGGCCACAGGGACAAGCACGTAGGTGAGGAGGAAGAAATCGAAGGCGTCGAGCGTCCAGCCGAGAAAGCTGGCAATCAGCGCATTGCGGGCGTTGGCGCGGTCCGCGGCAGAGGACGTCATGGCAAGGGCGCCCGGCCCGCGCCGAGGATCGCGTCGGTGACGTGGGCAACCTGCGCCATTTCGGCTGTGTCGTGGACGCGGATGATGTGGGCGCCGCCGAAGATGCCCGCCGCTACCGCCGCCGCCGTGCCCCAGGCGCGGCGCTCGGGAGGGGCGCCACCGAGAATCCGGCCGATGAATCCCTTGCGCGAAACGCCCAGCAGGAGCGGATAACCGAGCCGGGCCAGCTCGGGCAGCCGCGCCAGCAATTCCAGGTTTTGCTCATGGCTTTTGCCGAAGCCGATCCCCGGATCGAGGATGATCTGGCTGCGCCGGACACCCGCGCGCCGCGCCACGCCCAGAGAGCGGCGCAGGCCGGAATCTACAGCGCGCATCACGCTGCGGGCGAATGGCCCCTTTTGCATGGTGCGCGGCTCGCCGCGCATGTGCATCAGGATAAGCGGCAAGCTGCGGCGCGCGGCGACTTCGGCGAGGCGGGGGTCGGCGCGAAGCCCGGTGACATCGTTGAGGATTGCGGCGCCGAGATCGGCGGCGGCTTCGGCGACCTCGGATTTGCTGGTGTCCACCGAAATGGGAATCTTCAGGCGGCCGCGCAATTCCTCGAGCACGGGAATCACGCGGCGCAGTTCAACGACAGCGGAAACCGGAAGCGAGCCAGGACGCGTGGATTCGCCGCCGATGTCGAGAATATCCGCGCCGGCGCGCTCGATTTCGAGGGCGCGTGCGACGGCGGCGGCCACGCCGCGATAGCGGCCCGCATCGGAGAAGCTGTCCGGAGTGACGTTGAGGATGCCCATCACCAGCGTGCGTTTACCGAGCACAAGCACGCGCTGGCCGCGCCTTCGCGTGCGCGAAGGCAGCCGTAAATGAAACACTTCCCGCCGGAACATGAGGCCCTATTCAATCACGGTTCGCGAAAAACGGTAAGGAAAAGCCGCGCCTCACGGCCCTGCTGGAACGTAATAGGCGGCGCGATTGGAGACGCGTATGTCGGGCTCGCCGGGGAGCGCGACACGCAGCGCATGCCAGCCGGGAGATGCGGCCTGTGCGGAGGATGCGGAGACAGGATAGAAGCCGAGAGTATATTCGGCGCGAATCTTCTCGGCAATCCGCCGGAAGGTTTCCGCCACCGTCGCAGCCTCGTTGAGGAAATAGAGCTGGCCGCCGGCCCGGCGAACGAGTTCGGCGAGATACAGCGTATAGGGAGGAATGCCGAGGCGCAAAGCGTCGGGCGAAATGAGCGTGGCGCTCTGGTGCGCGGCGAGCCATTCGGGCGTCATGATGCGCGGGCGGTTTTCAGTGGAAACTGCGAAGACTTGAATATCCTGGGCGGCCAGCAAGCGGGCCACATCGTCGAAGGTGAGGCGGTTATCCGGCTGCCCGGGCCGTGGCGCGGCGCTGGCAGGGTCGAGGCTCAGGCCGAGACCGCTGTCCTGCCCGTCGGTAAGCAGGACGATGGCCTTTCTTCCGGTGCGGCCGCGAAAGAGGCGGCTGGCAGTGAGGTAAACGGCCTCGTAGATGTTCGATCCGCCGGTATCGCTGAGCAAATCCGTGACGCTAACGCGCTCGACGGCCCGAAGAATCTGCTCGCGGATGTCGGAAAAGGAGAGCTGGAGATAGGTGTGCGCGGAGAAGTCCACCACGGCGGCCTGGTCGAGCGGGGCGAGCGCGCCGACGAGCGCGGCGGCGGCCTGCTTCATCTCCGTCGAGTCGCGCATGACGCTGGGGCTGGCGTCAATCACGAGCGCCACGCTGGCGGGCTGCGCCGAGGCGTCAAAGAAAACGATGGGGTGCTCGACGCCGTCGTCAAAGATGCGGAAGTCGCGGCGGCGCAGGCCGGGAACCGCGGAGCCATCCTCCGCCGACACGATGCAGGTCACACGAACCGTCTGCGTGACTACGCGCATCACCCGCGGGCCTGCGGAAGCCGCTGGTGTGTTCGCACGGGGGGCGGCGCCGGCGGAAACGGCGCGCAGCTCGCCTGTGGCTGGATCGCGCCTCCATAATATTTGCCTGTCAAGCAGGACTGGACGCGGCCGGCGCTGTTTTTGCCGGTGCTTGCGTGCGGATGCAGCGGGAGCGGCTCCGGCGATAAGCGCGAAGAGCGCGAGCGCCAGCGGCGGGAGGCGCATCGGGAAAATCAATCGAGATCGAAGTCGCGAAGGGGCTTTTCGACGGGCGCGTCCTTGGCTTTGCGCAGGCCCTCGGCGAATTTGCGCGCAAGCACGTCTTCCTTGGACTTTTCGGCTTCGACGGAGGCGCGGAACTTTGCCTCGACGGCTTCGTCGTGCTCACGGAGAAGACGTGCGGTGTCGTCGAGATCAACCGCCGGAGGAGCCTTGGGAGGAGGAACGTGGGAGAGCACAGTGCCGAGCCCGCCATCCACCGTCAGTCGGGCACGGCAGCAGGGGCACTCAATATCAAATGTTTCTGCAGGACGCTTGCCCATGGCCGTATTTTACGCCAAAAGGCTCCCGGAGGTTTATGCCGGCGCGGGCTTTTCGCCCTTGGCCATGCCGGGCACCGGGCGCGGATCTGGGCGCAGGGTGAGCTGCGGCTCCTTGCTCGGCACAGGAGGAGCGGCCGGGGGCGGTGGCGTCTTCTCCGGCAGCGGCTTGCCCTCCATCAAGAGCTTGAGTTCGGAAGCGTCGAGCACTTCGCGGTCCAGCAAGGCGCGGGCGATGCGCTCCAGGGCGTCGCGATGCGTTTCAAGGATGGTGCGCGCTCGGTCGTAGCCGGAACTGACGATGACGCGGACCTCACCGTCAATCTTGATGGCGGTGTCCTCGGAGTAGTCGCGATG
Source organism: Acidobacteriota bacterium (assembly GCA_021780215.1). Taxonomy (GTDB): domain Bacteria; phylum Acidobacteriota; class Terriglobia; order Acidiferrales; family UBA7541; genus Palsa-295. Next base: position 3,181 of record JAJXZD010000201.1, on the reverse strand, counting down.
CTGGGCAATTTCGCGGCCGAGGAAGATCGCCTCTTCCTTCTTGCCGAAGGTCAGCGGCCCGAGTGAGCTCATGCCCCATTCGCAAACCATCTGACGAGCGATCTCGGTGGCGCGCTCGATGTCGTTTCCAGCACCGGTGGTGAGATGGTGGAGGAAAATCTCCTCGGCAGCGCGGCCGCCCATGAGGACGGAGAGCTGCGATTCAAGGAACTCCTTGGTGTAAGTGTGCTTGTCGTCAATCGGCAATTGCATGGTGACGCCCAAAGCCATGCCGCGCGGGATGATAGTCACCTTGTGAAGCGGGTCGGCGCCGGGAGTCATGGCGGCGACGAGAGCATGGCCGGCCTCGTGATAGGCGGTGTTCTTCTTTTCCTCGTCCGACAGAATCATCGACTTGCGCTCGACGCCCATGAGGACTTTGTCCTTGGACATCTCGAAATCGGCCATGGTGACGACCTTGCGATTCTGCCGGGCGGCCCAGAGAGCCGATTCGTTGACCAGATTGGCGACATCCGCGCCGGAAAATCCGGGCGTGCCGCGAGCAATCACGGAGAGATCCACATCGTCGGAGAGCGGGACCTTGCGGGTGTGCACGCGCAAAATTTCCTCGCGGCCTCTAACGTCCGGCCGGGGAACGACCACGCGGCGATCGAAGCGGCCGGGGCGCAGCAGCGCCGGGTCGAGCACATCCGGGCGATTGGTGGCGGCGATCAAAATCACGCCCTCGTTCGATTCGAAGCCGTCCATCTCAACCAGCAGGGCGTTGAGGGTCTGCTCGCGCTCGTCATGGCCGCCTCCGAGACCCGCGCCGCGATGCCGGCCCACAGCGTCAATTTCATCAATGAAGATGATGCAAGGGGCGTTCTTCTTGCCCTGCTCGAAAAGGTCGCGCACACGGCTGGCCCCCACGCCGACGAACATCTCGACGAAGTCCGAACCGGAAATGGAAAAGAACGGGACATTCGCTTCTCCCGCGATGGCCCGCGCCAGCAGGGTCTTGCCCGTGCCCGGAGGGCCAACCAGCAACACGCCCTTCGGAATACGGCCGCCGAGCTTCTGGAACTTCTGGGGGTCCTTCAGGAAATCAATAATCTCGTAAAGCTCTTCCTTGGCCTCGTCAATGCCGGCCACGTCCTTGAAGGTGGCCTTCTTCTGCTGTGCGGTGAGGAGGCGGGCGCGGGATTTTCCGAAGCTAAGCGCCTTGTTGCCTCCGGCCTGCATCTGGCGCATGAAAAAGATCCACAGCACCACCAGCAGGATGATGGGGCTGAAATTCATGAGTATGTTGAACCAGTTGGCTTCCTTCACTTCCTTGTAATCGAAGAGGACGCCCTTGTCCTGCAAAGCCTTCGTTACATCCGGGATCGCGGTATTAGCCACGGTGACGCCGCGGAATTTTCCGCCGTCGCGGTATTCGCCCTGGACTTCGGCGCTGTTGGGAGAGAGCAGAATGGTGACGTCTTTGACGTCGCCACTCTGAACCTTGGCCAGAAAGGTGGTGTAGTTCGGCTGATCCTCATGCGAGGAAGGGCCGCCGTGGGATGCCATCTCCCACAAGCCCACCGCCAGCAAAAACATCACGGCCCAGAAGAGAACCGTTTTTACCGTTGAGTTCACCGTGTTCCCTCACCTTTTGGCGGATTTCCTGCGAATCCGCCCGGCGGCGCGTTGCTGCGCTTTTTGCGCCGCGATATACGGCAGGTTTCGAAACAAACCCCGTACCCCGCCTAATCCATATCCTACCCAATATTTAGATGCTGTGGCAAAGCCGGTGTATTCAGGTTGTACATTGACGCGGCGCCCGGCGGCCTTGTCGAACAGCACGGCTAACCGTAGCGACCGCGGCCGGCCTTCCTCAAGCCGCTTGAGCAAAAAATCCTGGGTCACGCCCGTGTTCAGGACGGCGTCCACCACCAGGACATCGCGACCGCCGAGTCCGGGAGCCGCGGAAAAGAAAATCTCGCGGCGATCATGCCCGCCGAGATGAACGTCTCGCATTTCCGAGCGGACAAAATGGCAGACCACGGGACTTGAAATCTCGCGGACCAAGTCGGCGGCGAACAAAAAGGAGTTCTCGAGGACGATGACCACGTCGATCGTCCGGTCCGCGTAATCCCGCGAGATTTCGCGGCCAAGCTCGCCGACACGGGCGGCCAGTCGCCGCCGGCTAAACGCGACCCTCATCGTTTCCTCACAGGGCGTGTTCCTCCACCAGAACGCCCGCCCGCGTGCCTTCCCGCGCACGAACGTCCTCGCCAGGAGGCATGCGCCGCGCCCAAACCACGCGCCCGCCGCTTTCAAGGACTGGCCACGCGAAGCGCTCCCGGACGGGAATCTTTCGCTCCAGAAACATGCGCTTGAGCTTCCTGGCCTGCCGGTGGCCGGCGGGACGGTAGGCATCGCCGGGCCGCCAGTTCCGCAAAACCAGGGGATGATCGAGCAAGTCCGCGTCGAATGCGGTATCGGATTTAGTTTCGCTCGCCACGGGAGGCCAGTCAATCACTTTCAGGCGAAAGCGGATGCGAAGTTCGGGAATGGCAATGTCCGCCGTACCGCGCCGGGAAATCTCGATGATGTGCCGGTAGGAAATAGCCGTAGCTTGACGGGATGCGGGCAGCGAGCGGCTAAAAATCAGCTCGCCAAAATCCCGTTCGACGAGGATCCCTGCAGGTAACTCCAGTCGCCGCCCGCTGGCGGGCTGGAGGGCCAGGCGAATCACCTGCTCGACGTGGCGCGCCGTCAGCCCCAGCGTATCTCCGCGGAGCTCTCGGTACAGGCGGCGGACCAAGCGCTGCGCCAGGGCGCGCTGCTTCTCCAGACCGCCCCCGCGCACGGCGAATCCAGGACCCATCGGCATGAGCAGGTCCCCTGCGGCCACGCGCAGCTTCCCTTCCTGAAACATCACTATGGCGGAATAACGCTCCTCGACCAGCGCCTGCCATAACACCTCCTCCTCGCGGGCAAGCTGCGCCAGGCGCGAGAGCCGTGGTACGGCTTGGGGAGAAAACTCGCCCTCGAGCAGGGGCACGAGCCGAAGCCTGATTCTCGCTCGCAGCCGCCGTACGTCGAGATTGGTGGGATCCTCGCGCCAGTCCTGTCCCAGGCAGAGCAAATAATCGCGCAGAACCAGGCGGCGCTCTCCGAGCAGCGGCCGGACAACCGAGCCGACAACCGGATAGAT
>JAJXZD010000166.1 GCA_021780215.1 Acidobacteriota bacterium | reverse complement strand
GGGTATCGCGGACGTTGTGGTCGGTGACAAGAATGCCAATGCCCGCGCCGCTCAAGTCGGCAATGATCTTCTGAATGTCCACAACGGTGAGCGGGTCAATTCCAGCGAACGGCTCGTCGAGCAGCACGAAGGCCGGCGAGAGCACCAGCGAGCGGGCAATCTCCAGCCGCCGCCGCTCTCCGCCCGAGAGCACGTAGGCCCGGCTGTGCCGCACTCCTTCGAGTCCCATTTGCGCTAGCAGCTCCTCGACGCGGTCGCGCCGTTGCTCGGGAGTCAGGGAGAGCGTCTCCAGTACGGCAAGGAGATTCTCCTCGACCGTCAGCTTCCGAAACACCGAAGGTTCCTGAGGGAGATAGCTGATGCCGCTGCGGGCCCGGAGATACATCGGAAGATCCGTGATGTCCTCGGTGTCCAGCAGCACACGCCCGTAGTCCGGACGCGCGAGGCCAACCAGGATGTAAAACGTCGTGGTTTTTCCAGCGCCGTTCGGCCCGAGCAGCCCAACCACCTCGCCTTGTCGAATCTCCAGGCTGACCGCATCCACAACCTTCCGACCACGGTACGACTTACTAAGATCGGCGGCCTGCAGTGTCAACATGCCTGTTCATTTCTCAACTCGGTGCTTGGTCAGCGTGCGCGAACCTTCTTGCGAATCAATTAAAATGGTATCACTCGCTACAAAGAAGGTCAACGAATGGCCCGTGGCTGTGTCGTTCGAAGCGTCAACAATCGTTGGCTGGCCGCCGGAAAGCACGAATTTCCCGTCGGCAGCGGTATATTCGGCTCGCTCGGCGACGGCCCGCCGTCCTCCCTGCCGCACCACAACCCTTCCTGCGGCGACCACGCGGTCCAGTTGGCGCCCCGCGGCGATTTCCGGCTGCGCCGAGGGCGCCGGAGCCGGCTCTTTCGGAGGCGCGGCGGGCGGGCTGAGATACACGTCCAGCGTCCGCGATTCGAGGCTTCCCTGATCGGAGCTGGCTACCACGCCGCCCTCCAGACGCGCCCGGCCCTCGGCGTTGTAAAACGTGAGGAGCGGAGCGCGCACGCTCCAGAGCGTGGGTCCGGCCGAAGGGTGAGAACCGCCGGAAGGCTTCGATGGAAGCCCGGGGAATGTTCCGCGCTCCTGCGGGAACAGGGCGACCACATTTCCGGCGGCCCGCATTTTCTGTCCGTCGCGCCACAGGTCAATGCGGTCTGCTTCGAGGACGGATTCTCCCTGCCACAGCCGGGCGTGCCCGATGTACGCGGCGTGGCCGGAGGAGATCGAGCCGGAAAGCTCATCCGCAGAGATATGAGCCGGGCCGGAGCCGAGTCCGGAAGCCTCTTTCCCGGCTTGCAGAGTATAGATGGAGTTCACCCGGCCGGTGGCCTGCACTTCGCCCGATTTCTGGTTGATCATGACGCTGGCTGCGGAAGTCCGCCCGGTCGAATCTGAAATGACCGGAGAGCCTTCCAGTCGGATGGTGTCCGTGGCGCGGACGATGGTGGCATGCTGCGCGCGAGCCTGGCGGTCGGCCTGCTGAAAGCTGACATTACCGCTTTCTTCGACGGCGTCCCATTGTCCGCCGGAGGCAAACGTAACGGCCATCTCGGCGGAGGAGATATTTTGCGGCGCCGCTCCAGGCTTTTCCCGCAGGATATCCACGCCGCCGCGGCCCAGCATTCTTTTGATACGCCCGCCGGAACCGGCAACAGCGGTGAGCCTCACGGCGCGGAGGGTGGTGCGCTCGTCCCCAGCCATGCTTACGGCTTCGGCCGGAGCAAGCGTTTCGGCACTCTCAATCTGTTGTCCGCCGATTCCGCCGTCGAGCGCCGCCTTCGCAGATGGTCCGGCGGCGCGGCCGGGGGAAAAAGTCAAGTGCAGCGCGGCGGTTTTCAAGCGGCTCGAATTGCCATTCTGCTGGGAGTTCGCTGTGACGCCGCCGGTGGCAACCATGTCGCGGAGAAGATTGCGCCCGGGCAGCATGGTGAACTCAACGTGGGCGGCGGCAAAGTGGTCCACAATCCCCGTCGAGCGCCGTTTGGCAGAGATGTTGCCGTCGGCCACGATGTGGTCGATCCAGCCGGCGGGGTTCATCAGCGCTTCGAGACGGGAGGCGGAAACGGAAATGTCGGCGCCATTCTCGGAGGAGCGAATGCGCGGATGGCCCTCCGCTGTCACGTTGGAGACACGGTTTTGCGAGTCAAATTGCGCCGAGATTGCGTCCGCCGTCAGCACGCGCGAGCCTTGCCGCACCGTTGCCGGGCCGGCGAGGACAGCGCTTTGGTCGTTGCGCCGGAACTCGACGCTGCTGCCGGTGGCGCTGACGGGCAGGCCGCCGGTCCGCTCCGAGGGAGGCAGCTTGAACTCAACGTCGCGCGCAATGCGCACAACGGAATCGCGAGAGCTGTAAGAAAGGCCTACACCGCGGCCGCTCCCTTCGGGGAAGGTAAACTCGACGGGCGCGGAGGTCTCGGCCTCGCCGGTATCCCGATTGAAGGTGATGTCGCTTGTTTGCAGTTCGAGTGCCTTGGCGGCAGGCTGGCCGGGAGCGGGCTTGGCGTCCTCGATATCCATCTCAACCGCGCCCTCACAGCGGGCATTGCCCGTCTGCGGCTGGTAACTGCACTCGTGGGTGTGGATGTTGTCGTTGCGGTTGCCGCTCTGGCCGTAGATGGTGATCCAGACGTCCACCAGCAGGGCGCGGTCCTGGTCCTTGAATTGAGTCGCCTGGGACGCACGGATGGTGAACAGCGTTTTGTCCTGCTCGACCTTCGAGAAGCTGAACTGCGCCGATTGGCGCTCCATCGTGGCCGGCATCGCGGCTGGCTCGGCCCGGCGCAGGCGCTCCGCCCGCCACGCCCGGCGAGCGTACACTCCTGCGACCCCCGCCGCGACCAGCGCCGCGGCAGTTGCCGCCCAGCGCGCATAGCGCGCGGCCTCGCGGTTGCGCAAACGAAATCCTCCTCGCCGCTTCTCTTTTCAGTATAGGGAACTGCCTCTCGCCTCACAACTCCGGGTATGTGGGCGCACTCCCTCGAAACGGCCTAATGCCCAAGGGACGATTTGAAGTGCGAGGTTGTTCGGATTAGGAATTGTCCAGTGCCCCCATTGATCGGGCGATTGCCGTACATCCCTGTCGGCGGTTGCATGCTTGGTTCGCTCTCTGCTGTTTGGAAATCCCCAAAAGTAAAACCCAGAAACAAAGCGATGTACCGCCTCGATTCGCGGCCGCCCAAAATCGAATGCAAAAAATGTTTTGAGCTACTTGGTGGGGTGGGCGGGGAAGCTGCCGGCGACGGCGACGGCGTCGCGGGTCGTATTCTTGACGTAGTACATGGCCTCGTCGGCGAGATGCAACAGCTCGGCCTTCGTGCGGGAATCGGTGGGATAGGAGGCCACGCCGACGCTGGTGGTGATGTGCACGTTGAGCCCCGCGTCCTTCAGCCAGACAGTCTCGCCAATCAATTTATGCAGGCGGTTAGCGACGGCCAGGGCGTTTTCCTTGGATGTTTGCGGCAACAGCACGACGAATTCGTCTCCGCCATAGCGGAATGCGAGGTCAATCAGGCGGCATTTTTCCTTGATGGCCGAGCCGATTTCGCTGAGGAGCTTCGACCCCACCAGGTGGCCGTGGGTGTCGTTCACATTCTTGAAATGGTCGAGATCAATGAAGATCAGGGAGAATTCAAAAGCATAGCGGTGCGAGCGGTAGATTTCCGTGTCCAGCATGAAGTTGAGGTGGCGGGAATTGTAAAGGGTGGTGCAGTCGTCGGTGATGGTGAGCTCGTGGATCCGCTGGACGTGCCGGGCATTCTCGATGGCGATGGCGGCGTAGTCGGCCAGGGCTTCGAGCAGAGCCAGGTCGCGCTGGGAGAAACCGTCGGGGCCGATGCAGTTGATCAGCTCGATGACGCCGAGGCATTGGTCGCGAAAGCGCACCGGGACAGCGACAATCGAACGGGTAGCCAGCTTGGTCCGCTCGTCTACCTGGCTGAGGAAGCGCTCATCCTTGCTGGTGTCGGGGACAACGACGGCCTTGCCCGTCTGCGCCACCCAGCCGGCCACGCCCTGGCCGGGCTTGATGCGGACGTCCTTGAGGGCGTCGGCGCCTTGCCCCGTGGCGATCTGGAAATAGAGCTCCTGATGGTCCGTATCCATCAGCAGGAGCGACCAGGTGTCCGGCCGCAGCACCTCGTTGATCTTTTCCATGATGGTGCGGAGGACCTGGTCGAGCTGGAGCGAGGAGGTAAGCGCCTTTCCGAGTTCGTGGAAAAGATTAATTCCCGCGCTTTCGCCGCCTTCCGAGGACGCGGCCATGGCGCGGCGGCGCTCCACGCCGTCGAACGGCTTGGCGTCCGGGGCTCTTCGGGCGCGCTCCGTGGCGCGCGGGCGCGTATCTTGGAATTCGGAGGGCAACGCTGGCATTATAGTAAACGCTTTTCCCCCCCTGCAACGGGCAATGCGCCCGAATTGCCGAAAGCCTAATAGGCAATTCTCCCGCAGCGCAACGGCGCTTTCACACGCGGCATTGACACGCGCGATACCCGCGCCTATATTTTTTTCGGACCCCGGCGGATGTCCCCGACACCCTTTGGCGAACATTTGAAACGCGAGCGGGAAATGCGCGGCGTGACCCTGGAAGAAATCGCCGCCGCGACGCGGATTAGCACGCGGTTCCTCGAAGCCATCGAAAACGAGCAATGGGACCAGTTGCCCGGCGGCGTTTTCAACCGGGGATTTATCCGCTCGATTGCGCGCTTCCTGGGCCTCGATGAGGACAGCCTCGTCGCCGAATATGCGCTCGAAAGACAAAGCATTGGCGGCCCTCCGCCCGCCGAAACTTCCGTCAGGACGGGGCGAAATTGGCGGTGGGGAGCCCTGGCCGGGGGTGTGGCCGCTGTCCTGATTGCGGGCGCGGTTGTGGCGTACCCCCATGTGCGCCCGAGGATCCATTTTCATTGGGGTCATCGGGTGGCGCCCGCTGGCGATGCAGCTTCCCGAGCCGCTGTGCCCTCGCCCGCGGGAAGCACGGCGCCTGCATCGGCTCCCGCCCAGCCGCTGAATTCGCTCCCATCTCCAGCCAGCGACGTCCCTGCTGCCTCGCCTGCGCCCGCTTCCGCGCCTGCTATGTCTCTGAAGGTAGAGGCCGGCAAGGCGGCTGAGGTGAGGATTGTGGCTGACGGCCGGACCGTGTTCGCGGGGCGGGTTCATCCCAACGATGTGAAGCAGTACGAGGCCAAGGAAAAATTTGAAATCACCACGAGCGAATCGAGCGCCCTGCTGCTCGAGCTGAATGGCCAGACCGTCCCGCCCATTGGGACGCCAGGGAGGCCGGGAAGCCTGGTGCTGACCAGGAACGACTTGGATTCGTCGGGAAGGAGCTCCCATTAGCGAAGAACTCCGCGCGCAGGTTTGCTCCGGGCACGCGCGACCCGAACAGAAGCTGGCGATCTGCGCGGGCAGCGTGCCGCTCAGCCCTGAGGAGCGCGTGGAGCTGCTGGCTGCGCTGGCCTTTGATTCCGACGCCGCGGTGGCGGAGCGCGCGCAAGGCGTCCTGCTGACCCAGCCGCTCGATCATTTTCTCGCTGCGCTCAAACGGGCCGATGTGGACCGGCACATCTGCGCCTATAGCGCTGACAATCTCGGCGACAAGCCCGGCATTGCGGATGCCCTGGCGGCCAATCCAGCGTGCCCCACGGCCGACGTCACACGGGTGGCGCAGCGCATGACTTCCGAGGGCGTGCAAGCCTTGCTCGACAATCTCGAACGACTGACCTCCGACTCGAAACTGGTCATTGCAGTGACGAAATGCCCGGGCGCCAATGCCGCGCAGCGCGAGCTCCTCGCCGAACTGGAGAAGGGCGCGGTGGCACTGAACGAAATCGAAGAGGCCGCCGCGGAGATCGAGCCCGACCCGGTCAAGCGCGAAACGCTGGTGCAAAAGCTCGCGCACATGAACGTGGTGCAGCGGCTAACTCTGGCGCTCAAAGGCGGCCGGAGTGAGCGCATGCTGCTGATCCGCGACCCGAATAAGCTGGTGCAGCGGTGCGTCCTGCAGTCGCCGCGCTTGACGGATACGGAGGTCGAAAGCTTCGCCTCGATGAGCAACCTTTCGAGCGAAATTCTGCGCTCAATTTCGCTGACCCGTATTTTCATGAAGAACTACACCATCGTGAGGAACCTGGTGAATAACCCCAAGACTCCGCTCGATGTATCGCTCCACCTTTTCCCGCGGCTCACCGCCACCGACCTTGTGAAGCTCACGGCCAACAAGAACGTTCCCGATACGCTGCGCTCCGCCGCGGTCAAGCTGCACCGCAAAAGAAAGATGGGGCTGCCGTCGTAGAGGGAAATTGCGCGGCTGCCATTTCCGCAGGCGCTTAAGTCTCCCGGGTCGCCGCGAGGCGGGGGACGACGGCGCTCAGCAGGGCGGTGAGGCGTGCCTGGGCGCGCCGCCCGACGGCCAGCACGTCGGCATGATGGATGGCCGGGCCTCGCGCCTCCGCCGCCGCGTTTGCCACCACGGAAATTGCCAGCACGCTTATACCCAAGTGGTGCGCGGCGATCGCTTCGGCCACGGTGGACATGCCAACCAGATCGGCGCCGATCCGGCGCAGGAAGCGAACTTCCGCCGGAGTTTCGTAGCTCGGGCCGAGCATGGCGGCGTATACCCCTTCGCGCAAGGGTATCCCCAGCCTTCGCCCCTCGGTACGGGCTATGGCGCGGTACGGCGCGGCATAGGCGCGGCTCATGTCGGGAAAGCGCGGCCCCCAGCGGGCATCGTTGGGGCCGACGAGAGGATTACGGGCTTGGAAATTGACGTGGTCACGAAGGAGCACAAGCGTTCCCGGGCGCCAGCGTGCATGAGTCGCCCCGGCGGAGTTTGTCAGGATCAGCCGGCGAATTCCCATCTGCCATAAGACTCGCACCGGAAAGGCCACCTCCTGAGCCGTATAACCCTCGTACAGATGCGCGCGGCCCTGCATCGCGGCCACCGCCACACCACCCAGCGTGCCAATCAGGAGGCGCGAGGCGTGCCCTTCGACCGTTGTGCGCGGAAAACCCGGAATCTTGGCAAAGGCGATGGCTGTTGAGCCGGCCAGATGATCCGCCATGCCGCCGAGACCCGACCCAAGCACAATTGCAATGGCCGGCCGCAATCGCGTCTTCGCCAGGACGCAGCGGGCCGCGCGCGCGGCCCGCTCGAATTCGGGGGGGTGCCGCCGAGATGATGCTGCTGACGGGTGCATGGAGTGCTTTCGGCTCCAGATGCGGGGATGCGCCGCGCCAAAGCTATGCTGCCTGCGCCCCGCGGGGAGCTAAATCGCTGCATTATAGGCGCCTCACCGGATTCCTTCCAAGGCCCGGGTAAGTGGCACCGACTGCCGATGTATGCTAAGAGAAATGCACCACCGGCTGCGGCGCCCCCTTATGGGCAGCCTCGGATCGTACCCGGGCCTGGAAGAGTCGGCGGCCCGTGCACGGCGTATGAGGGCAAAACCTTGGCCAACACACCAGCGAGAGAGGGTACGGCGGTCATCAGCCCGCGCGGCGTGGATCGCTTGCGCGCGGGTCATCCATGGGTCTACCGCAGCGACGTGCGGAGCGCGGCGGCGTCACCCGGCGCGGTTGTCCGGCTGACCGACGATCGCGGGCGGTTCCAGGGCAAGGCGTTCTACAGCGACAGGTCGCAGATTGCGGTGCGGTTGCTCACGCGGGAAGACGTGAGCATTGACAGAGCCTTCTTCAGCGCGAGGATACAGCGCGCCGCGGATTATCGCCGTCAAGTCGTGGAAAATTCGGAGGCGTACCGCCTCATCTATAGTGAGGCCGACCTGTTGCCGTCGCTAATCGTGGACCGATATGGCGACTATCTGGTTCTTCAGACGCTCAGCCAATCCACCGAAGCCTTCAAAGAACTTTTCACCGACATACTTTGGGAAATGTTTTCGCCGCGGGGCGTGCTCGAACGAAACGATCCGAAGGTGCGCTTGCTCGAGGGCCTGGAGCAGCGTGCGGGCGTCCTGCGCGGTGAAGTACCGGAGACGGTAGCCGTGCGGGAGGGCGGCGTCACGTTCCTCTATGACCTGCTGAAGGGGCAGAAGACGGGCTCATTCCTGGATCAACGGGAAAACCACTGGGCGGCGCGGCGCTATGCCTCGGGAGAAGTGCTCGATTGCTTCAGCTATCACGGCGGATTCGCCCTGACCGTGGCGGACCGTTGCACGCACGTCGAGGGCGTTGAAATGGCAGCTGCGGCCATCGCGGGTGCCCGACGGAACCAGGAACGAAACGAAATCGCCAATGTCCGGTTCCGGGAAGGAAACTCCTTTGATGTCCTGAAGGAATACGACGAGGCAGGCCGGCGGTTTCAGATGGTCATCCTGGACCCTCCGGCCTTCGCCAAGAACCGGGACAGCATTCCAGCAGCTCTGCGCGGCTACAAAGAGATCAATCTGCGGGCGCTCCGGATTATTGAGCCCGGAGGCTTTCTGGTCACCTGCTCCTGCTCTTATCACATCGCCGAGGCCATGTTCCTGCAGATGCTCGCCGAAGCCGCCAATGACGCGCGCAGATCGGTCATCATTGCTGAGCGCAGAACACAGGCTCAGGATCACCCAATTCTCCTTACAATGCCAGAAAGTCATTACCTTAAGTGCCTTATTTGCAGAGTATTTTAGGCCAATAGCGATATTTATAGCCTAAGGATATTCCTCCGCATAAAATACTTGACAATATAGCACGCATATTTTATTATTCGACTGCGCTAATGTAGCGCCATACGCATCAGGAGGATGAATTATGAGTTCCATCACCCGCTGGGATCCGTTCCACAATCTCTCGAGCTTGCAGGACCAAGTCAATCGCTTGTTTAACACCACGTTCCAGGGACGCGCCGATAATTCGGCTTTGACCACCTGGGCGCCGGCGGTGGACATCTATGAGACCGAGAACGAGCTGGTTCTCAAGGCTGACCTGCCGGACATGGTCGAAAAGGATCTCGACATTCGCGTCGAGAACAACATGCTCACCATTCATGGCGAGCGGAAGTTTGAGGAAAAGGTGAAGGAGGAGAACTACCTGCGGATCGAGCGCGCCTATGGCGCATTTACCCGCAGTTTCAGCTTGCCGTCCACCGTGAACAGCGAGGCCATCAAGGCGGAGTACAAGAACGGAGTGCTGACGGTGTTGATGCCGAAGCGCGCCGAGTCGAAGCCGAAGCAGGTGAAGGTGAATGTCTCATCGAGCAACAGCTAACCAAGTCCGTGGGAGGGGGTGAGAGCGGTTCTCACCCCCTGCCCGGACAAATGGATTTATTCGGCCAAAAGGCGAGAAAAGCCAATGCTGCGATTCGATAAATTTACCGTGAAGGCTCAGGAAGCCCTCCAAGGCGGCCAGGAGATAGCGGCCCGCTCGGGCCAGCAATTGATCGAGCCACTGCACCTGCTCGGGGCGCTTGTCGCCCAGGGTGATGGAGTGGTGCCTCCGCTTCTTGAGAAGCTGGGTGTCCCTGCGGCAGTTCTCGGCGCGGAGCTCGAAAAGCAGATTGGACGGCTTCCCAAGGTTTCCGGTGCCGCCCAGCAGTCGCTGGGCCGGGAAGCAAATGAAGTCCTGGAACATGCCTTCGACGAGGCGCAGCGGCTCAAGGACGAGTACGTTTCAACGGAGCACATTCTCCTCAGCATTGCTGCGGCGGAGAGCGACGCGGCAGGAAGGCTGCTGGCACGTCATGGGGCCACGCATGACGCCATTTTGCAGGCGATGACCGCGATTCGCGGCAGTCATCGGGTGACCTCGCAGAACCCGGAGGCGACCTACCGGGCCATCGAGCAATACGCGCGGGACCTGACGGAGTCGGCGCGCCGTGGAAAACTCGACCCGGTGATTGGCCGCGACGAGGAGATTCGTCGCGTGATGCAGATCCTTGCACGGCGGACCAAGAACAATCCGGTCCTGATTGGTGAGCCGGGCGTGGGGAAAACCGCCATTGTTGAGGGTCTGGCGCAGCGCATCGTGGCTGGGGATGTCCCCGAAGTGCTAAAGCCGAAGCGCATTGTGGCGCTGGACCTGGCCGCGCTGGTGGCCGGAGCGAAGTACCGCGGCGAGTTTGAGGACCGCCTGAAGGCCCTGCTGAAGGAAGTGACGGAATCTGAAGGCCAGATCATCCTGTTCATTGACGAGCTACACACGCTGGTGGGCGCGGGGGCGGCGGAAGGTTCGATGGACGCCTCGAACATGCTCAAGCCGGCGCTGGCGCGCGGGGAGTTGCGGGCCATTGGCGCGACCACTCTCAATGAGTACCGCAAATATATCGAGAAGGATCCTGCGCTGGAACGCCGCTTCCAGCCGGTGACGATTGGCGAGCCCTCCGTTGAGGACACCATCGCCATTTTGCGCGGGCTGAAGGAGCGCTACGAGGTGCATCACGGCGTGCGCATCAAGGATGCCGCTATCGTGGCCGCGGCCATGCTTTCGCAGCGCTATATCACGGACCGCTTCCTCCCGGACAAGGCCATTGACCTGGTGGATGAGGCTGCCGCCGGGTTGCGCATGGAGATTGATTCGCTGCCCGCGGAGATTGACGAAATCGAGCGGCGCGTCCTTCAGCTCGAAATTGAGCGGCATGCCTTGCGCAAGGAATCGGACGCCCACTCGCGCGAGCGGCTTTCGCAGATCGAAAAGGAATTGAGCCTCTTGCGGGAGCAATCCACCGGATTGAAGGCGCATTGGCAGACGGAGAAAGATGCTATCGGGCGTATTCGCAAGCAGAAGGAGGAAATCGAGCGCCTGAAGGGCGAAGAGCAGCGCTACGAACGTGCCGGCGACCTTTCGCGCGTGGCCGAGATCCGCTATGGCAAGCTTTCCGCCGCCGAAAAGGAACTTCAGGCGGCGCAGGAGCGCCTCACCGAACTGCAAAAGGATCACCCGATGTTGAAGGAGGAGGTCGGCGAGGAGGAGATCGCCAAGATCGTAAGCAAGTGGACAGGAATCCCGGTCGGGCGGCTGCTCGAGGGGGAAGTCGAGAAACTGGTTCATATGGAGGAGCGGCTGCGGCAGCGGGTAATCGGGCAGGAAACGGCGCTCGCGAGCGTCGCCAATGCGATTCGTCGCAGCCGCTCCGGCCTGAGCGATCCGCACCGGCCGATTGGCTCGTTCCTCTTCCTGGGGCCAACGGGCGTGGGAAAAACCGAGCTGGCGCGGGCCCTCGCCGAATTCCTGTTTGACGACGAGCGGGCCATGATCCGTCTGGACATGTCCGAGTACATGGAAAAGCATTCCGTGGCCCGGATGATCGGTGCGCCGCCGGGATATGTCGGCTATGAAGAGGGCGGGCAACTGACGGAACAGGTGCGGCGGCGGCCCTATTCCGTGGTGCTGCTGGACGAAATCGAGAAGGCGCACCCGGATGTGTTCAACGTGCTCCTCCAGATCCTCGACGACGGCCGGCTGACCGACGGCAAAGGCCGCACTGTAG
>JAJXZD010000126.1 GCA_021780215.1 Acidobacteriota bacterium | reverse complement strand
AAATCCGCGGCGTGACCAGGACATCGCCGTGTACTGAAGCACTACCCAGGTATCGCGCCAAGCCGCGCTATCGCGCCAGAGTCTGCGCCACGCGGCAATCCATCCTGCTTCCGCCCACGCAACGCGCGCCTGCGCGAGCTCCACGCCGTGCCTCTCGAGCGCCCGGCCGAGAAATGTGCAGTAGTCCACCACGCCATCCGCGGGGGTTTCCCGGCGGCCCAGCAATGCGACGATTGGCCTTGCCGCCTGCATGCGTGAAGACTCCGTCAGGGCCTCGCCAAAATGTGGTTGCAGTCCACGGTTTCGAAGGTGTAGTCCAGCCGCCCCAGAAACTCGCGCCACGCCTGGTCATTTTCCGGCGAGTGCATTTCGGCCAGTATCCAGGGCCGGCGTGAACGCAACATTCTTTCGGCTCCACGCAGCACTTCGACCTCGGCTCCCTCCACATCGCACTTCATGCCCTCGGGAGCGGGCGCCGCGGCGACAAAGTCGTCCAGCGCCACGCAGCGAACGGGAGTGCCGGCAACGTTGTCCCCCGCGGCAAACCGGCCGGTGGCTTGGTCCGGCGAGTCTGCATTCGAGGGAACAAATGTCACGAGTCCGCTGGACGACCATACCCCAGCTTCGGTGACCGTCGCATTCTCGAAACGGTTTCGCGCAAGGTTTCGGCGGAGTCGCGCCGCCACCTCTGGATTCGGCTCAAAACTGAATACGCGCCCGTCCGGCCCGGCGAGGCGCGCGGCGAGAAGCGAATAGTATCCAATGTTCGCGCCTAGATCATAGAAGGTCATCCCGGCGCGCAAAAGGCTTACGAGCCTCTCTTGCACCGCCGGCTCGGCGTCTCCGCGCAGGCAATTCTGTCCGGTGCGCGGATTCAGCTCCATCCAGAGTCCTTTGGCCGGGCCGGATTCAATCTGCGCCCATACCTTCTCGCTGTCCGGCAGAGCCCAATGGCTCAGGCGATGCACAACGCCGCCCACGCCGGGCAGATTGCGAACCGAGCGGAGCGAGTCGGGAATCCTCAGCATCAGCCTGCCCATCCATTGTCGCGCGCCAGCCATCTTATTTCTCCACCAGGTAGCTGCCGATCACAAGGGCGTCCATTCCAGAGCTGAAAAAGGTGCGGATTGCGTCCGTCGGCGTACACACAATCGGCTCGCCGCGCAGATTGAACGACGTGTTCATGATCACCGGCACTCCGGTGCGCCCGCCGAATTCGTGAAGCAAACGCCAGTAGAGCGGGTTCACCTCGCGCTCGACGGTTTGCGGCCGCGCGCTGCCATCCACGTGCGTCACGGCGGGAATCACGCCGCGCTTCTCCGGCCTGACCTGCGCCGTCAGTATCATGAACGGCGAATCATTGGCTGACTCGAGATATTCGCCGGCCGCCTCCGCCAGCAGCGAGGGTGCAAACGGCCGCCACCATTCCCGAAACTTCACCGCGTTGTTCACCTTGGCATTCATTTCCGGATCGCGCGGGTCGGCAAGAATCGAACGGCTGCCCAGCGCACGCGGGCCGAACTCCATCCGCCCTTGAACCCACCCGAGGATTTTCCCGGCGGCCAGCATCTCCGCCGCAGTTCTAGCCGGATCGTCGAGCCGGGCATGGCGAATCTTGTAGGTCCCGAGCGCCTTCTCGATTTCCCCGTCGGAGCATTCCGGGCCCAGGTACGCGTGGCGCATCTTGCGAACCGGCAACTTTCCTCCGGCGTCGAGGTACGGCGCCAGCGCGGCGCCCAGGCACGCCCCGTCGTCTCCCGCCGCGGGCTGGATGAACAGCCGGTCGACAAAGCCGGAGGTCAGGATTTTTCCGTTGGCCTTCGAGTTGAGCGCCACGCCTCCCGCCAGGCAAAGATTCCGGCAGCCTGTCTTCGCCACGGCCGCTTTCGCGAGACGCAACATGGCTTGTTCGCAGGCATCCTGCACGGCGAAGGCCAGATTCTTGTGTCGCGCCTCGATCTCGGATTCGGGAACGCGCCGCGGGCCGAGCCGCGACTCGAGGGCCGCGCATGGCTGCGAATCCTTGCCAATCAGCAGGCGGGCCGCCACGCGGTAGGAATCGCCATCGAGTGTAAGAAATTCGCTCAGGTCAATTCCTGGTTCGCCGTAGGGCGCCAGACCCATCACCTTCCATTCGTCGCTGTAGGGGACAAATCCCAGATACTGCGTGAGCTGCGCGTAAAACAGCCCGAGCGAATTCGGCCACGGGATGGTCCAAACGTGTTCGAGCCGACCGCCGCGCCCGCGCCAGAGCGACGTTGCCTCCCAGGCGCCGCGCCCGTCCAGAATCAGAATTGCAGCCTCGTCGCATCCGGAGAAGGCATAGGCGCTGACGGCATGCGCCAGATGGTGGTCCACAAAGCGCATCGGCGTCTTTGCCGGGCCGAAGGCCGCGCGGAAGCTGTTTTCGCCGCTGCGCTGGTGCCACATGCTCGCAAAATGCCGCATCGAATTCAGCAAGGCGCGCCCGTCGGCGGGCTGCTGGCCTGTCGCATAGCAGCGCAGGTCGTGCAACAACCCGGCCCGGGGAGGCGGCCAGCTCTGGCAAACGAAATCCACCTCGCTCGCACGCACGCCCGCAAAATCCAAGCAGGCGCCGACGGCCAGGAGCGGAAAACGCGCGTCGTGCTTGGCGCGGCTCAGCCGCTCCTCGGCCACGGCGAAGAGCATCTCTCCGTCGCGCGCAATGCACGCCGCGGAATCATGCATCTGCGAATAGTTAATCCCCAGACTGATCATTCGCCTGCCTTCCGTCTTCCCGGAACACGCACGTTTGCATCACGGCGAGACCCGCTTGTCTTCCCGGCGCAAATGGCCTCCCATGGGAATGGGAAGATAACGCTCGCGCAGGCGCAGGTAAGCGGGGCTTCGCCCAAGCCTGCTCCGCCAGCGGTAGTAAGTCCGCGGAGGCAGGAGCGCCGCTGGGAAAAGACGCACGCGGCTGAACAGCCACTGGCGAAAGCTCGCGTCCGAATGGTGAATGCGCAGGAGCCGCAGCTCCGTGACGATTGTTTCCCAGGAGAATCCTCCGCACAGGCTCAGGCGCAACTGGCGGGCCTCGGCGCGCACCGCGTCGAGGATCGATCCGATGGTTCGTGGTTCGACGCCATGCGCGCGCAGCTGCTTACTCAACTCCGCGCAGAGAGCATCGAGTACCTCCAGCTTTCGCAGCCCGCGTGCGGAGCTTCCCTGCCCGATCTGGAAAAGATTCGCATCATGATGGCGGTAGTACGCGAGTGGCTCCGTCAGAATCACAACTTCAGACAGGGCGGCAGCCAAAGTGAACAGATACTCGTCCGCTTCAAAGACCAGCGCTTCCGGAACGGGCAGGATTTCCCGCAAGACTCGCGCGCGGAGTGTCATCCGGCTGGTCCCGAGCAAATGTTTTCGGTTGCGAAGCATGTCTGCGCCCCGCGGCGAGTTGGCCTGGAAGCGGCATTCTTCGTGAAGGGTTTCTACGCGCTGGCAACCGTTCTGAAATACCTCGACGATCCCATGCCCCACGAGGCATGTCTCCGGCCGGTCGAGAAATGCGCTCGCCACGCGGTGGAGCTTTTCCCCGGCCCACCAATCGTCCCCGTCAAGAAATGCCACGATCTCCCCGCGCGCCTCCGCAAGCCCGGCATTGAAGGCCGAGGCCTGCCCGCCGTTGGCCTTTTGCAGCAGGCGAATGCGGGGAACGAATTTGCGCAGGATCTCCGGCGTGCGGTCGGTCGAGCCGTCGTCCACCACCAGGACCTCCCTGTCCGAAACAGGAAAATCCTGTTCGAGCGCGCTGACAACCGCCTCCTCAATGAAGCGCTCGTGGTTGTACGTATCAATGAGAACTGTTACGAGCGGCCCGGCCATCTTCATCCTCAAGCGTCAGTCGCAGCATGCGTTTCAAATGCTTCCCCGGCGTGGTTCCCGCGCTATCGAACAGGCTCCATCTCTCCCGCAAAAGGCGCGGCATCTCCCGCGCGCTCGCGAACAGCACCGCCAGGCGGTCTGCGGCGTCTCCCGGGCGCATTCGGCCAAGGTCCCTGGCCAGCCCCGCGGCGGAGACCATCCACGCGCCCGTGGCATACCGAGCGGGCAAGAGCTTGGTAGCCAGCAGGAGCCGCCCCCTCAGGATGCCGCGAAAATTGCGCCGCGCCCCCTCCCGCGAACGCCCCGAGGCCCCGACGCGATGCCAGCAGACGGCCCCCGGCGCATAGACAACTCTCCAGGATCGCAGCCACGCGCGCCAGCATATTTCCGCGTCCTCGTATCCGAGAGGCAGCCTTTCGTCGAACCCTCCCAGCGCTTCGAATTTCTTCCGCTGCACCAGCATGCTCGCCGCGGACGCCATAAATACATCCGTCTGCTCGGCGCTGGGCTGCTGATAGAAGTACAGGCCGGGCACCAGTTCCACGGATGTGGTCCCATCCGGCCGCCGCCGGCTCAGCCGCGTCGCGGCATGGCCGACCGCGCTTCCCTCCCAATTGTACTGCCTGCCGTCGGCGGCAAAAATGTCGCCGTCTGCTTCCAGCATGTCCGCCAGATGCGCCACGAAATCGCGGTCGAAACGCATGTCGTTGTTCACAAACAGCAGCAGCTCGCCGCGAGCACTCGCCGCTCCGCGATTCAGCGCCGGAGCAAGCCCCATGTTTTGCTTGAGCGGCAACCAGCGCGCACCATGCCTTTCCGCCACCTCCCGGGAACCGTCCGAAGACGCGTTGTCCACCACGACAATTTCGAGCGGCTCATACGACTGCTCGCGAAGGCTCGGCAGACAAGTTCGCAGGTGCTCCGCGCCGTTCCAGTTGACGATGATCGCCGAAGCCGTCGCGCGTCCCGTCATGCGGCGTCACACAACGCCCTTTTCTTGCCCGCCGTCGGCTTTTTGCAGCAGGTGCCCGCGCGGCTCGAACATATCGGTTGCAGGTGTAACTTGTCTAATCCGGGCCAGGCAGTACAGGTATAGGCCTGTATATCCGCGCAGGCGCAAATAGGGCAAAATCAGCGCCGCCAAGGGCACCATCGCGGAGGTTTTCCACCGAGCGAGCCGCGCCGCCAAGTGCTGCCTCGGCTCTTCCTCGACGCGCTTCACGGTTTGCTTGACCTCCTCGGGGCTCATGACGGCAAGACTGGAAAGCGTTGGCGGAGTCTCGCCCGCCACACGGGTCACCAGGCCGGTACGCCAGGCCGAGCTCAGCACATGTGCCGCTCGGAGAATGCCAAGCGGCTCCTGCCGCAACGAAAGGATCTCAAACCCGTTCCGCTCCAGAAATCTTCGAAGGGCTGCCGGACTCCACCGCGTCAGATGGTTCGGGGGAAAATCAAGGACGTCAGCTCTCTTTTGCCATCGCTCCCGATTGGGCACACTCAGTGCAAGAAAGCCTCCGGGGGCAAGACATTCCCTGGCGATATTCAAGAACCGCTGTGGGTCCTTTTGATGCTCAAGCACTTCGAAAAACGTCACGATCTCGAATTTCTCGTCTGGATGGCTGGCCCGAAAATCCTCCGGAGAGATGGCGAAGATGCGTTGCAGGCCGTAATGGTCGCGCGCGAAGCGCACCGCTGAGGGGTCAAACTCAATACCCGTCACGTCGAAGCCCGCGTCGCGCGCCGCCGCAAGAAAATTCCCCACGCCGCAGCCAATGTCGAGCAGGCGCCCGCGGTTGGGCGCCTTGGAATCGGCCAGAAAAAAACGGTGGCCGGGCTCGAGCGGCATGGCCGTCCGATCGCGGCCCTGGTAAGCGGCCTCGTACCACGCGCCATCGGGCATTATAACAGGGTGCCAAAAATGCAGATCGCACCGCGCGCAACCATACCGCGAAATCCCTTGAAAAACTTCAAGCGGGCCTGCCTCCGCCGGCTCGCCGCATGCGGGGCAGACAGGGAGCGCCAACCCGTTAGCCTTGGCGCTATCGGTCGCATCCTTCCGAGTCTGCATTGGTATTGTCATCTGACGAATTCCATCGCCGATTCCGTACCCCAATCAGTTGTACATGACCGCCTAGCTCGGCCGGCCCTGCAACCAAAGCTCGCCAATCCCGCTTTCATCGTTCAGAGCATCTACCGCTCTCGCCCCCTGCGCCGGATTCCCAGGGTGTGACGCACCGGGCGGGTCACTCCTAACAGGCCGTGCCAAACCGGCTTAACATAGGGCCGAGCGGCGCGGCGAAATGGCGCCAAGGCCGCGAGGGGATTTCGTTTCATGGATGAGGAGGTTAAACGATGCGTGGAATCCTCGATGGTGTATAAGTGCCACTTGCCTCCCGCCAACTCGAAATTCTTACGTGATTGTTCATCGTGCCATACGCCAAAAGCGCCGGCTGCATGATATGAATAGTCGTGATTTTGATGCACGGCTAATATCACGCGCGTTGCATCGATTACGGGCATGCCGAGAGACCTCGCCCGCCAAATGAGCCAGTGGTCCCACCAGATGCGGCCGATCACCAGGGCGGGCATTTCACGGTAAAGGCCACGGGGAAAAACGAAATAGTCGATTCCCGTTGCATCGAGCAACGAGCCACGCTCACGGACAAATCTCTCCAGGCTGAGGTCCCAATCCTCTCCACTGAAATCCCATGGCTCCACAATGTCCGTATTCCACCGCTGGCCGACCATGAGGAACCGGGGGAAAAAAGACCGTGCACGGGCAACGGAGCCCGCGAGTTTCGGCGTCATCATAATGTCGCAGTTGATGTAGCACACCAGGTCGTGGCGAGCCATTTCTTGGGCAGGCTCGAAGAAGCCGCGCAGGAGCTTGGTGCCAAACTCATTTTGGGGAACGTACGGCACATGGCGGAGGCCGAACTCGCAGGCGACGTCCGCCGCGCCATCCTCGTCGCCGAAGAGGATGATTTCCACGTCCGGGTGAATGCGCTTCCAGCTCTCGATCGCGTTCCGCTGGATGATGTTGATGTGGCCGCGAAAGGGTTTCGGAGTTGAGAAGATTGTCAGCATTGACCCCCCGGCCTATTGCGCCACGCCAAGCTGCCTCCGCTCGGATTCCGTAATGTCCTGCAATATCTGATCCACGCCGCACGTCAAGTGCCAGCTGGGAAAATGCGCGCGGAGCTTGCGCAGGTCACTGATGTAACAAATGTGGTCTCCCTTGCGCGGCTCATCGCGATACTCCCAGCACACCTTTTTCCCCGTGATGCGCTCGATGCGCTCGAAAGCCTCCAGGATGGATACGCTGTTCTCGCGCCCTCCGCCGATGTTGTAAACCTCGCCGGGCTTGGGACTGAGGAAAAATTCCTCAGCCGCGCGCACCACATCGAAACTGTGGATGTTGTCGCGAACCTGCTTTCCCTGGTAGCCAAAGACCGTATAGGGCTTTCCCGCCATCGCCACTTTCACCAAGTAGGACAAAAAGCCGTGCAATTGCACTCCCGAGTGGTTGGGCCCGGTCAGGCATCCGCCGCGGAACACGCCCACTGGCAAGCCGAAGTAGCGCCCGTATTCCTGGGCGAGAATGTCTGCAGCGGCTTTGGAAGCCCCGAACACAGAATGCGTGGTGCGGTCAATACGGCACTCCTCGCTGATGCCGTTCGAATCGGAGGTTTCGGCATAGTCGTAGCGCGTGGGCAGTTCGACAAGGGGCTTTTCATTCGGAGCGTCCCCGTAGACTTTGTTCGTGCTGAGAAACACGAAGGGCGCCTCGGGGCGGAATTGGCGCAGGGCCTCGAGCAGGTTCGCCGTGCCGACGGCGTTGACCTCGAAATCAACCAGCGGAATTTCCCTGGCTTTGTCGTGCGAAGGCTGCGCCGCACAGTGGAGCACCGCGTCGAAGCGGCACTCGCGGAAAAGGGAGAAAATCCCCTCCCGGTCGCGAATGTCGAGTTCGCGATGTTCGAAGTGCCTCGTGGAATTTTTCAGGCGGTTGAGATTCCACGTCGTGTCGCCCTCTGGCCCGAAGAACACGCGACGCATGTTGTTGTCCACGCCGACCACGCGATGGCCCTGCCCGTCGAAATACTCCACCGCCTCCGACCCGATCAGCCCGCTGCTTCCGGTCACCAATACTCTTAGTAGAGCCATCCCTTTTCTCCACTTATGACAAAAGTAAGCTCCTCCAGCGTCGGCTCAGAATCTCGCGCTTTGCGCGCCACGGTTTCCCCATGAAACGCCATATGCGAACCGCCATGCTGCGCGCGCGAAGTGCCACGGCTGCGGGGCTCGCTCGGATGACCCAGGGATCGGAATCCGTTGCCGGCTCCGTGGCAACCTCCAAGACTTCAGATGCCAGGGGAATCACTGCCGCTACCACGATTGTACGAACCTGTTTCGAGAGGGATGAACACCTGTAATTCGGGTGATCCGGCATTGTCCTAAAGCGATAAACATGGGGATAGCCAGCCCGATACAGAAGCTTAATCAGGCCATTTTCGGACGGATACAGCGCGACGTGCCGTAAGCCCTGGTCTTCGGTTGGCCCTTCGTCCCGGACGGCGAGGATCGGCTCCGTGCCGGGCACGCACATTCCCTCCACAATGGCGATCTGCCTGGTCAATGAGGAGCAGTTGCGAAACGCCGCGAAGGGGTTCTCAAGGTGGTAATATAGCCCCATACATAGAACTAAATCGAACTGGCCGAATTGTCGAATTCGGACGTCCTCGGCGTCCATCAGGCGAAAATCGATGTTCGGAAAGCGGCTTTTTGCTTCGTCAAGGTTTGTTTGCCGCCCGTCCAGCCCGAGCACTTCGAATCCAAGGTCTCGCAGGAATCCGGAAAAGCGCCCCACGCCGCAGCCAAGATCAATCGCGGTGCGCAGATTGTGGTCCTTGCGCAAGGAATCGAGCAGGCGCCGGATCGTGGCTTCACGCGCCGCGTTTAGTGCGTCATAGTGGGGCTGGTCAAAGACGAAACGCGCGTCCATGCTCAGTTCCTCCTGCCGATCTCGAATTCGCACGGCACGTTTAAGATGCCGTTCCACTCGTCGCGGGGATGCTGATGCACCTCCGTGGCGATGATCATCTCTGGAACGCAATCCCACAAGTCCACAATTTCTTGGTTTTCCCACAGGCTTACTTGCCAAGCATACGCGCCGGGCCGAAGGGGCAGAGTTGGAAACACATAGCGAAACTCATGAGCCCCTGGATCGAGCGCGATGTCGTCCGTCGCCCAGGCCCACATGAGCTGCCTCTCCGCGTTAAACAGTGCAATTCCATGGTGCCCCAACCGAATCGGCTCGACCACCTCAATTTTGAATCGGACCGACGCGGTGCCCATCGTAGTCAGTAGATTCGGGTAGTCCGCTCCCGCCCTGTCAATCTGCCAGCAAGTAAAACGCGCTTTCCGGCGGACGATATCCGTGCGCCCGTCTCTTGCCCGCGCCCCGGAACTGAGAGCCGCCTCGTATTCCCCCAAAATTGCGCCCGTCGCTCCCGCCTTGCGGATTGTTCCGCCGTCGATCCAGAGCACGCGCTGGCAGAGGCGGCGGATCTGGTTCATCTGGTGGCTGACGAAAACGATGGTGCGGCCGCTTCCGGAGATATCCTGCATCTTGCCCAGGCACTTCTTCTGGAAGTTGAGGTCGCCGACGGCGAGGACTTCGTCCACCAGGAGGATTTCCGGATCGAGGTGCGCCGCGACGGCGAAGGCCAGGCGCATCTGCATGCCGCTGCTGTAATGCTTGAGCGGCGTATCAATAAATTTCTCCACCTCCGAAAAAGAGACGATTTCGTCGAACTTCCGGGTGATTTCCCGCCGCGTCATGCCCAGGATGGCGCCACTCAGGAAGACATTTTCGCGGCCGGTCAGCTCCGGATGGAAGCCGGTGCCTACCTCGAGAAGGCTGCCGATCCGTCCGTGAATTTCCGCCGAGCCTTCCGTGGGCCTCGTGATGCGGGCGAGAACCTTCAGCAGGGTGCTCTTCCCCGCGCCGTTCCTTCCAATCAGGCCGACAACTTCTCCCTGGCGCACTTCAAACGAGACGTCGCGCAGCGCCCAGAGTTCGCTCTTCTCCCGCCGGCCGCGGCCGCGCCGGAAAGGCGCGGTGAAAGCGCGCGCCAGCACGTCGCGCAGCGCCACGTATCGCTCGCGCTCCCCGATGCGGTAGCGTTTCCCCAGCCCTTCCCCGCGAATCACCACATCACTCATCGTTTAACACGGCTCTCCCGAGAAAGTATTCGTGTCACACGACGTCGGCCACCGTCGTCTCCATCTTCTGAAAATAGGCCAGTCCGCTCAACAGCACCAGCAAGACAATTCCCGACGAGGCCAAGATCAGCCGCCCCGGAGGATCCCCGCGTCCCGCCAGCGCCCAGCGGAACCCTTCGATCACTCCGGTCATCGGATTCAGGCCGTAGACCCACCGCCATTTCGCCGGCATGAGCGAGGCCGGATACACCACCGGCGAGGCAAACATCC
The DNA here is from genome assembly GCA_021780215.1 of Acidobacteriota bacterium. Taxonomy (GTDB): domain Bacteria; phylum Acidobacteriota; class Terriglobia; order Acidiferrales; family UBA7541; genus Palsa-295. Next base: position 1,283 of record JAJXZD010000126.1, on the reverse strand, counting down.
AGAACTGCACCAGAAAGGGCAGGACGTAACGCACATCCCGGTAGATGGCATTCAGGGCGGAAAGCCACAGCCCGACTCCCAGCGCCGTCAGCAGCGCCAGCCCCAAAAACGCTGGAATCCATAGCATCGTCCAAGCCGGCCGCATCCGGTAGTAGGCCATCATGGCCAGAAACATAAGGAACGAGATGGAAAAGTCCACCAATCCGGAGACCACCGAGGAAAGCGGCAGCGCCAGCCGGGGGAAGTAGACCTTGGTGATCAGACGCTGGTTGTCCACAATCGCCGTGGTGGAATTTTGCAGCGCCCCCGCAAAGTACATCCACGGCAGCAAGCCACTATAGGAAAAAATCGGATACGGCAGCCCCTCGGACGGAATATGCGCCAGCTTGCCGAAAAAGAGCGAAAAGACCAGCATGGTGAGAAACGGCTGAAGAATCGCCCAGGCCGCGCCAATGGCGGTCTGCTTGTAGCGAATCTTGATCTCCCGCCAGACAAAAAAATAGAGCAGCTCGCGATATTCCCAGAGCTCCCGCACCGGCAGCGCCCACCAGCGGGTCGGCGGGACGATGCGCAGTACGGGAGGAACAGAGGCGCGCGACGCCTCCGCTGGAACGCTCGCTCCGGTCATTCGGTTCCCCTCGATTCCTCGGATTGAAGAGACTTCACGTCCGTTTGCTCGATATGGTCCATCAGCTTCCGGCGCCGGATCATGTAGAGTTTGACCATCGTCGCCGCCTTGGCCGGAACGACACTCATTTGATTTTGCGCCGCCACAGGCCAGGATATCGGCCCGCGCGGCGGAATCATGTGCAACCCCCACTGGAATATCAGCCCGAGATTCCAGAGCACGAAGACCGCGCCGGCTGCGGTTGCCGTGATCGATGCTCTCCGCTCTCCCCACACGCTGGCAAGCCATCCCAAAAACGCCGCGAGCCCCAAAATAAACAGCGCGGTGAGCGAAACAAAGAACCGGTTTCCATACGAGGAAAGGCCATCCCAGTTCTGGTAGCACCCGATCACATACAAGAAGACCACAAAAACGGCCGCTAGGGACAGGCTAAGTGAGCGGTCATATCGTCGCGGGCAAAGAATAAGTCCCGCAACGGATGGGATAACGATCGGAGTCCAGCTGAAGAGTCCGTGATCCGGCGAAAAACAAGCCTTGCGAAATGCCGGGGCCATGGTGCGTCTGGTGCTCGGTGGAGATCGCCCGGCCCCCTGGGGGATCTCCACCACTCGGGTGCGATGTGCGCAGGAGATGTTGGAGGCGTGTCAGGCCCTTT
>JAJXZD010000151.1 GCA_021780215.1 Acidobacteriota bacterium | reverse complement strand
CGAGGCCGGTATTGTGCCGCGCGAGGCGGCGGCGAAGCTGCGCGAGCGGGCGAGTGTCCACGTGGCGCGCATCAATGAAATCGAGTCGCGTGTCCGGCACGACGTGATTGCCTTCACCATCGCCGTGCAGGAGACGGTGGGTGACCCCGAGGCAGCGCGCTGGCTGCACTACGGCCTCACCTCGAACGATGTGGTGGATACGGCGCAGGCTCTGCTGCTGCGGGAGGCCTCCCATCTGATCGAAAAAGCCCTCGGCCAATTCAGCGAAATTCTCGAACGGCGCGCATGGGAGTTCAAGGACACCCCCGAAATCGGCCGCACCCACGGCATCCACGCCGAGCCGGTCACCTTCGGACTGAAGATTGCCAATTGGTACGCGGAAAGCCGGCGCAACGCCGCGCGCTTCGAAGCCGCTGCGCGTGAAATGGCCACCGGAAAGATTTCCGGAGCGGTAGGCACCTGCACGCACCTTGGCCCGGACATCGAGCAGAAAATCTGCGCCCGGCTGGGCCTGGCTACGGCTCCGGTGACCTCGCAGGTGATCGAGCGCGACCGCCACGCGCAGTACTTGGCCGCGCTGGCGATTTTGGCCGCGTCACTGGAGCGCGTGGCTCTCGAAATCCGCCACTTGCAGCGCACCGAAGTGCGCGAGGTCGAAGAACCCTTTGGCGGAGAGCAGCGCGGCAGCTCGGCCATGCCACACAAGCGCAATCCGGTGTCGAGCGAACAGATTTGCGGGCTGGCACGCGTGGTGCGGGCGAACTCGCTCGCGGCGTTCGAAAATATCGCCTTGTGGCACGAGCGCGACATCTCCCACAGCTCGGTCGAGCGCGTAATCCTGCCCGATTCGACCATCCTTGTGGACTACATGCTGCACCGCACCACGGAGATCGTCGCCAACATGAAGGTGTTTCCGGAGCGGATGCAACGGAACCTGGATGCTACGAAGGGTCTGGCCTTTTCCGGGCAGCTGTTGCAGGACCTGGTTGAGCACGGCGCGCCGCGCGAGGATGCCTACAAATGGGTGCAGTCCCATGCCATGGCTGCCTGGGAATCGGATTCGAGCTTCCGGGAGCGTATTGCCGCTGACCCCGCGATTCGCAAATACCTGGACGAAAAGGCCCTCACCCACGCCTTCGATCTGCGCCGCCAGTTGCGGGCCGTGGATGCGATTTTCGAACGGGTTTTCGGTGCGAGAACCCGCGCGGGGCGCTAGGCCCGGCGGGCTCTCTGCTTCGCGGTGCGGCTGGGGAAAATCTCGCTGACTACTGGACGCGCTGAATATAGCGGCCTTCGGAGGTATCCACTTTCACTTTGTCCCCCTGGCCCACGAACGGCGGGACGTTGATGACCAATCCGGTCTCGAGCTTGGCAGGCTTCATCACCGCGCTGGCCGTGGCCTTCTGAATGCTCGGCTCCGTCTCCACCACGGTGAGATCCACGGTATCCGGCAGGAGGACGCCGATGGGTTTGTTGTCGTAATACTCGATCTTCACCGGCATGTTGGGGATGAGATAGTCCTTGGCGTCCCCGACAACGCCATCCTGCAGGGCCAGCTGTTCAAAATTTTCCGAGTTCATGAAGTGATGGCCTTCCCCGTCGCTGTAGAGATATTCAAATTCGATTTCGTCCACCACAACTTTGTCCAAGAATTCCTCGGCGCGGAACCGATGGTCAATCATCGATCCGGTGCGCAGGTTGCGCATGCGGGTTTGCATGGCGGCGCGCTTGTTGCCCGGGGTGCGATGATCCACGTTGTAGATTACGTGGAGATCTCCGTCGTGCTTGATAATCATTCCCGCGCGCAACAGTGTTGCCTTAATCATGTCCTGTTCCTCGATCCTCTTCCGTTCAGGGGTTCTTGCGGGACCGTTTCCAGCCGGGCCAAAGCAGGGAGATTCTTGCCGGGGAGGGCATTCGATCCACCATGGCCGCGTTCAGCCCGCCGAAGCGGCCAAACCGCAAACTTCATTATAGCGATGCTGCCCGCCGGCGGTCAAACCCGGCCTCCGTGCGTCGGCCGAGGGGCGGCGCGGCGTGTTATCATGAAAAAAGAATGTATGCAGGCATGAGATGTCCCCTCCCGTAAACCTGATCGGAAAATCGGCAGCAGAGCTCCGTGCGTTTCTCGAATTGCTCGGAGAACCGGCCTACCGCGGGGCGCAGATCTACCGTGCGCTTTACGCCGAGCGCCGGCGGGAATTTCCCTCCATGACAAACCTTCCCGCGGCCCTGCGGGAAAGGCTGGGACGCGAGGCGGCTATCATGCTGCCGCGGGTCGTTCGGCGACACCGCTCCTCGGACGGGACCGTGCGTTACGTCCTGGCGCTCGAACCTGCCTCGCCGGAAGGCTCCGGCGAAAGAGGCTCGCACCCGGTGCCCGCCCAGATCGAAACAGTGTTCATGCCGGAGGAAAACCGGCAGACCCTCTGCCTTTCGACGCAGGCAGGCTGCGCGGTGGATTGCCGCTTCTGCTTGACGGCGACGCTGGGGCTCGCACGGAATCTGACGGCCGGCGAAATCGTTGGCCAGGCGCTGGTGGCGCTTGAAGACAACCGCGCATCGCTGCGGCCGCGAACCAACATCGTCCTGATGGGCCAGGGCGAGCCGCTGCTCAACTACGACGCCGTGATGGCCGCCCTGCGGATATTGCTCGATCCTCACGGAATGGCCATTTCTCCACGCCACACGACGCTTTCGACGAGCGGTATTATTCCGGCCATCGAGCGTCTCGCGCTGGAAAGGGTGAGGCCCAAGCTGGCCGTCTCCCTCAACGCATCTTCGAACGCGCAGCGGGACCAGATCATGCCGATCAACCGCAAGTACCCGCTGGAAAAGTTGATGGATGTGTGCCGAAAATATCCGCTGCGAACATGGGAACGGCTCACCTTTGAATACGTCCTGCTGGGCGGATTCAACGACTCGCCCGAGGACGCCCGGCGCGTGGCGCGGCTGCTTTCCGGCCTGCGCGCCAAAGTGAACCTGATCCCTTGGAACCCGGGCGAGTTGCCCTATCAGCGGCCGGACGCGGGGTGGATCGAGGAATTTCGTGCAATCCTGGCGGCAAAGGGGATTTCCGTTTTTGTCCGTCAGTCGCGTGGCCAGGACGTCCTGGCGGCCTGCGGCCAGCTTGCACTCACGGAATCCGCGGCGGCCGCAGTTCCGCACGCGTGAGCGCAGGAGAGCGATGCATTCCTTGAGGTAGCGGCTCCATCTCACTTGACCCGGCCTTTGGCCAGCAGCGGCGGGCCGACCTGTTATCCCCTTCGTCACCATGGTGGCGACGCCCCGTAGACCTCCGTTTTTCTCGCGTGCTAACCTTCTGATTTGCAGAGTATTCGAGGCCCGGAGCCATCGTGGCCCGGGCGGGGGACGCGTACCTTTCCATGGCGTTCAGCAAAAACAAGGCGCTCGAAAACGCGCTGAAGTTCCTCAACCAGGGCAAAGTCGCCCAAGCCATCGGGGAATACCAGCAGATCCTGCGGCACGACTCCAAGGACCAGGCCACCCTGATGACCGTGGGAGACCTCTTCGCGCGACAGGGCGACATGCCGCAGGCGATTGACTATTTTGAGCGGCTGGCGCAGGTCTACCTGAGCGACGGTTTCAACAGCAAGGCCATCGCCATCTATAAGAAGATCGTCAAGCTGGCCCCGAATGAACTCGTCCCGCTCGAACGTCTGGCCGACCTCTATGTGCAGCAAGGCGTGCTCAGCGAGGCCCGGCCGCTCTTCCTGCAAATTGCGGAAGCCCATCTGAAGTCCAACCGCGCGGCCAAGGCCGTGGAGGTGCTGCACCGGCTGCTGGAAGTAGAGCCGGATAGCCCGCGGGTGCAGATGCGTCTAGCGGAGCTCTATAACGTGATGGGCCAGAAGGGTGAAGCGGCGCAGACCTATTTCAGCTACGCCCAGCGGCTTTTCGAGCGCGGCGAAGCCGAGGAGGCTCACAAGCTGATTGACCGCGCGCTTGAACTGGACCCGGGTAATGGGGCGACGCAGTTGCTGAAAGCTCGAATCCTCGGATTGGCCGGCAAGAACGAGGAGGCCATCGCAATCCTCGAGAAGCATCCGGAGGCCGACGCCGGCGGCGACATCACGAACATGCTGGTGGATCTGGATCTTGCGGCCAGCCTGTTTGATAAGGCCGCGGACCGCGCGCGCAATCAATTGGTCCGAGGGAGCACGCATTTCCGGCTGCTGCTGAAGGCGGCCGAATCCATGGTCCAGCATGGGAATCCCGGAGCGGCCCTGTCGCTGTTTCGCGAGCTCCGCGACCCGATGTCCGAGGCCGGAGAACAGGATGAATTCCTGAAGGCGCTGTCTCGGGCCATCGAGAGGATGCCGGGAGACCCTGAGCCACTCGAATTTCTCGCCGACTTCAGCCGCCATTCGAGCGATCCGTTCCATTTGAATTCGGCGCTCAATCAGCTTGCAGATATCTATGCCCAAAAGCAGGATTTTTCCCGTGCTGAAGCCGCGCTCGAGGAACTGATTGACCACAATCGGGGCGACGAGCGCCTGACGGCCCGGCTCGAACAGTTGCGCGCCCGCGCGAGCGGAAAAGGAGAAGAGGTCGCGCCGGATAATGCGGAACTGTCTCCACCGGCCGTGCCCGCGCCAGCGGAGATAGCCGTGCACCACTCAGCGGCCCGCCTTGAAGAACTGCCGGCTGAGACTGCACTCGAAGCGGACGCGAAGACTTCCGAGGAGCCGCTCGACGAAGAGACCCGGCAGTACATCACCCAGGCTCTGACCGATGTGGATCTCTTCTCGAGTTACGGATTGATGCAGAAGGCGGCGCATCTCCTGGAAAGCATTTTAGTCCGCGCACCGAGGCATGTGCCTACGCTCGAACGCCTGTTGGATCTTTACCTCGGCTCCGGCAATGTGAACGGCACCGTCGAGCTGGCCACCCGGCTCGAACAGATCTCCACCGAATGCGGGGATACGACCAGCGCCGAAAGATTCTCCGAAATTCGGGCGAGATATCAGAAAACCACTGCTCCCGCCGCGGAAGAGCCTTCGGTAGCTTCGGCCGTCGCTCCTCCGGATTTGCCAGTTGCCGTGCAGCCGCAGGAGCAGTCCTCCGCAGAGGGAGGCGCGCCACCAGCGGACTTCGAGATTCCATTGGCTGAGGAACCGGAACCTGCTCCCGAAGCGGCTCCGGTTGTCCAAGGGGATGCCCATCCTGGCGACTCCGCGCCTGCCACGCCCGAGCTTTCCGCCGCCGTCGAGGAAGTGGACCTTTCGGATGAATGGGAGGCGATGGCACAGGAGGTTGTCGACCAACCTCCAGCTGCATCCGAGGCGGTTGCGCCCCCGCAGGAAGAGCCCGTGGCGATCGAAATGGCGGGCGAACCCGAACCGGGGACGCAAGAACTCCCAGCGGAGGCCGTGGCATCAGACGCCGCAGCGCCTGAGGAAGACGCCGTGCAGATGCCGGTGACCGAAGGGGCGGCATCCTCAAGCGGCACACTCGAACTGGAGCTTACTCCAGAGGTGGAGGACGCAAAAGCCCGGATCGAGCCTGCGACCACCGATGAATTTCTAAGCGAGTTGGCCGCGGAAATCGAGGGGCTTGATGCTCCCGCTCCCGCTGCGGCAGAAACGGCCGAAACCGCACCCGCCGCGCCGCCGGCTCCGGCCGCTGCCACTTCGGACTCCCAGGAAGCAGTTCCGGCTGGCACTCCGGCGCCTGCCACGGCAGACGGCCTGAAGGAACTGGCGGAAGTCTTTCAGGAGTTTCGCAACGAACTGGGCGAAATGAGCGACGAGGACGAGGACCTCGAGATGCACTACAACCTGGGGATTGCATACCGGGAGATGGGCTTGCTGGATGAAGCCATTGGAGAATTCCAGAAAGTGGCCAAGGCGGTGCAGAAAGGAAAACCATTCGCCTACGCGATGAACTGCTCCACGCTGCTGGCCATTTCGTTCATGGACAAGGGTGAGCCGAAGATTGCCGCGCTGTGGTACCAGAGAGCGCTGGCGACACCCGGCATCGACCAGGAAGCGCTCCTGGCGCTGCGATACGATCTGGGCCTCTCGCTCGAGACGGCGGGCGAGATTTCCTCGGCCCTCGATAGTTTTCGCCAGGTCTATGCGATGAATATCGATTACCGGGATGTCGCCGAGCGCATCACCATGCTGCAGAAGCAGCTTGCGCCCCTTCAATCCCTCCGGGGCTGACGCGCTGAAATCACCCTGTGCGGACGAGCAGTTGCCACATCCGCTTGATTCTCCCATAATTCCAGGACGATGATTTCTCGCTTGGCACATGTGCTGGTTGTGCTGGCCTGGCTCGTGCTGGGGCTGGCGCTGATTCTCGCGCCCTGGTCCGACATCTGGGACGCCAACTACTTCCTCTATCTGTATCCGGAACTGGCCTTTTTTCTGAAGAGCGCTTATCTGCGCGGCGCGGTTTCCGGCCTGGGATTTCTGGACGTTTTGCTATCCCTCGAAGCGCTGCGCCACTGGACATCCGCCGTTGCCGCGCGCGTCTGACAATCCGGTCCGGCGTCCGCCGGCAACCCCCATCGTCTGTTATGTGACGGACCGGAAATCTCACGCGTTCACAGCATCCGGCGGGCAGTTGCTTGGGAGGATTCAATCCGCCATGGCCGCGGGGGCGGATTGGGTGCAGGTGCGCGAGAAGGATCTGGGGACGCGGGATTTGCTCACGTTGGTTCGCGGGGTTGTCGGGGCGGCGAGGGGCGCGAGAATGTCGCGTCGCGCCGAGATGCTCGTCATCGTCAATGACCGGCTTGACGTGGCGCTCGCGGCGGGCGCCGATGGCGTGCATTTGGGTGGCGAGTCCCTTCCGGTGCGCGACGTGGTTCGCTGGTGCCGCGGCGGAAGCGCTCCCTCGGATTTTCGAATCGGGGTCTCTTGCCACAGTCTCGCGGAGGCGCGGGAGGCGGAAGCGGCCGGGGCGAGTTACGTGTTCTTCGGGCCGGTTTTTGACACGCCTGCAAAGCGGCGCTTTGGCGCCCCGCAGGGGACAGATCGGCTGGTAGAGGTCTGCCGCGCGGTGGCCATGCCCGTGATCGCCATTGGCGGTGTGCAGGAGGAGAATGCTGCGGATTGCCTGCGCGCAGGAGCGGCTGGGATTGCCGCGATCCGAATGTTTCAGGAGCTGCTTGACCCCGCCACGCTCGAGGTGCGGGTGGCGCGCTTGCACGCGCTCCGGATGCCGCCCAATGGTTAGGCGCTGAGCCAGCGGGCCACCGGGTGCCAGCCCTCCGCGTGCTCGCAAATCACTTTGATGACCGCGGTGATGGGAATCGCAAGGATCAGCCCCATCGCTCCCCAGAGCCATCCCCAGAAGAGCAGCGCCACGGTTAGCGCCAGGGCGTTCAGGCGAACATGCCAGCCGATCAGCGCAGGAACGAGCAGGTTGATGGTGACCACATGGAACAGCGTCAGCATCGTGAAAATGCCCACGTATGGCCCGACAGAATGAAATTGTTTCAGGCCAATCAAAAGTGGCGGGATCCACGCGAGGACGGCTCCCAGGTAAGGAACCAGATTGCATAGACCGGAGACCAGCCCCGTCAGGAACGGAAAATCCAGTCCCAGCCCCCAGAAGAACACCCAGCTCGCCAGGACCAGCAGCAATCCGACCAGCGCCGTTCCCATCAAATATCCCCGCAGCACCCGCGTGACTTCGGCGAGCGTATTCTTCACCCCATCGCGCTTGTCCGAGGGGAAGAGTTCCATCGTGGCTTGCCAGAGTTGCCTCTTTGCGGCCAGCATGAAGAACACAAGAAAGGGCACGAAAGTAGCGGCCATCACAAAGACGTAAAGCGAACCCAGCTTTCCAACCAGCGCGTCGCGCACGGGATGCGATTCAGTCACCGTGACGAGCCGCTGGCTGGGGCGCACCACCGGCGTGATCTCCGAAACATGCATTTCGAGGCTTTCCAGGCGGTTGCTGACCTCCTGTGCCACCTCGCGCAAGGGAGCACGATACTTCGGCCAGTCCCGGCCGAATTGATTGACGCGCTCGACCAGCGACCAGCCAAGGACCGCCAGGAGTCCCAGCGAGACCAGGACCACCAGCAACGAGCTCAGCGCCCGCGGAATGCGTAGCCGCTCAATCCAGCTCACCAGGGGGTCTAAAAAGTATGCCACCAGCACGGAAAAGAGAAGCGTCATCAGCACCGCGGAGGCCCAGTAGCAGAATGCGATCACGATGCCTGCGGCGATAATCCGCGCGCTGACCGAACTGGGGGCAAGGGCCCGCGTCTCCTGGCTGGGCATGAATCCACGATAACACAGCGGCTTCTGCGCCACCGCCCGAGTGTTCCCCCGGCGCAACGCCGGACGCCTCCGTCACAGTAACGCTTGCGCCAAGCTTCCCGCCAGCGCTCGGGGGCTTCCCATAGGCGGTGATAGAATGGCCCGCGCGCCTGGAAATAGCGTGCGCCCTCGCACATGCCCAGAGAACTCTTCGGCACGGACGGCATCCGGGGTATCCCCGGAAAATATCCGTTGGACGACGCCACGCTGGGCCGCCTTGGCCTGGCTCTGGGGCGGCATATTTCCGCAGGGCCATCCGCGGCGGCGCGGCCGCGCGTCCTGATTGGAAGAGACACGCGCGAGTCCGGTCCGCACATCGCCGAGCGCATCGCTGGCGGCTTGGCCGCGGCGGGGACCGAGCCTGTTTCCGCCGGCGTGCTGACGACTCCTGGAGTGGCCTGGCTGGTGAGCCGGGAGGGATTCGCCGCCGGCGTGGTCGTCTCCGCATCGCACAATCCCTACCATGACAACGGCGTGAAGCTGATCTCCGCCCGGGGAACGAAATTTCCGGATGCCATCGAAGAGCGGCTTGAGGAAATGATCCTTTCGCCCAATGGCGCGGCCTCTGCTCCGCGCGGCGGGGCGGGCACAACGGCTGCGCAGATAGAGGCCACCCTCCACCAGGACTATCTCGCAGGTTTGCGCGCCGCCGTCTTCCCGGGCGCGCGGCTGGCGGGTATGAAGATTGTTCTGGACTGTGCCAACGGCGCGGCCAGCGAGCTGGCGCCGCAGCTTTTCCGCTCGCTGGGAGCGGACGTGATGGCGATCAACGCCGCGCCCGACGGGCGGAATATCAATGCGGGATGCGGGTCGCTGCATCCTGAGGGCATGCAGAAACGCGTCGCCGAATGCGAAGTGGCGCTGGGCGTGGCCTTCGATGGAGACGCGGACCGCGCCATTTTCGCGGCAGCCAGCGGAAGGCTGGTGGACGGCGACGGAATCCTCCTGGTTGCCGGGCGCTACCTGCAGACAACGGGGCAGCTCAAGGGAAATGTCATCGTAGGTACCACCATGGCCAATCTGGGGCTCGAGCGTGCCCTGGACAAAACAGGCTTGAAGCTGGCTCGGACCGCCGTGGGCGACCGCTACGTCCTCGAGGAGATGCAGCGCATCGGTGCAAATCTGGGCGGCGAACAATCCGGGCACATCCTTTTCCTCGACGATGCCACCACCGGGGACGGCATGCTGACCGCGGTGAAAATCGCCTCGCTCGTATCCCTTACCCGCCCCCTCGATCAGCTCGTTGCGGATTTGAAAGTGTTTCCCCAGAAGATTGTGAACGTGCGTGTAAAGGAAAAGCCCCCGCTCGATTCCCTGCCCGAAGTTTCGCGTCTCCTCCGCGAAGCGGAGAGCGCGCTTGGCAATTCCGGTCGGGTGGTGGTCCGCTATTCCGGCACGGAACCGCTGGCGCGGGTGATGATCGAAGCCGAGCGTGAAGAAGATGTCCGCCGATGGTCCTCATCCCTGGCCGACGCGCTGCATGCAGCCATTGGAGCGTGACGCATTCCACAAATCACCAATCTGCGCGATTTTGACTCCGCATATTCTGCTGGTTGCGAAATCTTCCAAAGAACATAGATGCGATAAGCAGAAGTTTCATAAACTGGATTCATATTTCCGGTTGTTTTTTTCTCGAAGACTCCACAATTCTCTAAGTGTTGGCGAAACAACCAAGTAGGTCAGGCTCGGGAATGCAAAGAAATGTGGCATTGTACGTGCTGTTGAATCAGCAACGTCTTTGTGTTCCCGGGGTGGATCGGTTTAGCCACGTTGAAGTCGAGTTTGCGGGGTGGGGAGTGAGGGGGCCAGGGTGGGCCCCCTATTTTTTTCTGCAAGCCTGCGCTTCTCCTTTGCCGAACTCTCCGAATCCTTCTTCCTGCGGTTGAAACAGCCGACAAACCATTTGTTCGAGCATTGCCCGGCGTAGGAGACTATGTTGTAATTCGCCAAGTTCGCGGGCGCGGCCCCTTTCATGAATTTTGATGAGATGCTGATTCTTCTGATCTTCTTCGTTCTAATTGGAGGCCCGGTCCTCGCGATCATCGCGCTGGTTCGTGTTAGCCGCCTGAAAGAACTCGCTCAACAGACCTGGCAGTTGACCTCACGCGTCTACGATCTCGAGAAGCGCCTCGCCGCCCTGGACGGGAGGGATCATGCCGACCTCGGAGGAGTTGCTCAGCCTGAGGCGGCGTCGGCGTCCCCTGCTGTAGGGCCTTGCCTAGGGGAGATTCCCGCCGCGGCGTCCAAGCGGCAGCCCGCTCCGGCAGCGGCAATTCCCCCAATTCCATCTCCGATTTCGCCCGCTCCTCCGGCTGCGCCACCCGTTTCCAGGGCCCGGACCGATGTGGAGACGCTGATCGCAGGGAGTTGGCTCTACTACTTGGGAATCCTGGCGCTGCTCTTTGCCGTAGCCTTCTTCTTGAAGTATGCGTTCGACAACAATTGGGTTGGGCCTCGGGGCCGCGTGGGAATCGGGGTGCTGCTGGGCGGCGCGATGTTTCCCCTGAGCGACTGGCTGGTTCATCGCAGCTACCGCTATTTTTCCGAGGGCATTACGGGGTTGGGTTCCGCGATTCTTTACCTTTCCATCTGGGCGGGCTGGTACTATTACGCGCAGTTTCCGCAAGCAGCGGCTTTTGCGGTGATGATTGTCATCACGGCGCTCACTGCTGCCGTGGCCATTGGCAGGAATTCTCAGCGCATCGCCGTGCTGGCTGTGGTGGGTGGTGCGATCACACCGCTGCTGGTAAGCACCGGGCAAAACCAGGAAGTTACCCTATTCACCTATCTTGCCGTCCTCGGAGGTGGAATTCTTGGGATTTCTTTCTGGCGAAACTGGAAGTGGATTGCGCCACTCCAATTTGCCGCGACGCTGCTCTACTTCTGGGGATGTTACGCCACATTCTATGCCCGCTCGGAACTGGCGGTCACGCTCGTCTTCGCCACGATATTCTTCGCACTTTATGCGGTGCTTCCGGCGATCTCCGGACTGCGCGGGGGAGCATTCCATGCCGCGGAGATAGCCACGGTGTTCCTCAACGCCTTCAGCTATCTTTCGGCGTTGCGGCTGATGCTCTGGCCGGAGTTCCGCTGGAGTCTGACGCTGGCGGTGCTGGGGCTGGCGGGGGTGCATCTGCTGGCCGAAAGGGCCACCCCGAGGAAGGAAACCCCGGCCGGCCGCATGGTTCACATAATCTATGCCGGGCTGGCGCTGACCTTCGTTACCCTCGCCATTCCGATCCGCCTGGATGGGAAATGGATCACGATCGCCTGGGCGATTGAGGGGGCAGTGCTCGTTTGGAGCGGTTTGCGGATCCGCTCAACTGCGCTGCGCATCGCCGGGATGGTCCTGTTTGCAGTCGCGGGCATTCGGCTCGCGGCCCTGCC
>JAJXZD010000234.1 GCA_021780215.1 Acidobacteriota bacterium | reverse complement strand
TCCTGCGCGGCGGTGGTCTTTGGGAAAGCGATGACCTCGCGCAGGGATTTCTCACGGGCCAGCAGCATGGCGATGCGGTCAATGCCGAGCGCGATGCCGCCGTGCGGCGGGGTGCCGTAGGTGAGCGCGTCGAGGAAAAATCCGAAGCGCTGCCGGGCCTGTTCATCGGAAAGGCCCAGCGCCCTGAACATCCGCGCCTGCACATCCTGGCGATGAATCCGGATGCTGCCCGAGCCGAGCTCGTAGCCGTTGAGCACCAGGTCGTATCCCTTCGAGCGGCATTCCCACGGCGCGGTCTCGAGCTTGTCGAGGTCCTCTTCGACGATGCCCGTGAAGGGATGCTGCGCGCTGACCCAGCGCTTTTCCGTCTCGCTCCATTCGAAGAGAGCGAAGCCGGTGATCCAGAGAAACTCCCATTTGCCGGGGTCCATCAGGTTCAATTTCCCGCCGAGATAAAGGCGTATCTGCCCCGCGACGCCGAGCGACGTGTCGCTATGCGTCTGCTGCTCCTTCGCCGCGGCGGCCACGATCAGATCGCCGGGCTTCGCGCCCGTGGCTGCTGCCAGCTTCTTCAGTCCTTCGGCGCCGAGATTCTTCTCAAGCGGCGAGGAGATTTCCTCCGCCGCAACCTTGACCGTGTAGACGCCGCGCGCTCCAGCCGACTTTGCGAATTCGGCCAGCTCGTCGAGTTGCTTGCGCGACCACGTCGCGGCGCCCGGGGCGACCACCGCCTGCACATTGCCCTCAAAGCGGAGCGTGGCGCGGGCTGGCTCAAGAAATTCCGTCACATTATGCAGCTCCATGCCGAAGCGCAGGTCCGGCTTATCAGAGCCGTAGCGGCGGAGCGCGTCTTTGTAGTCGAGATGCCGGAAAGGCCCTTGGGCACGGACGCCGGCGATGGCGCAGGTCCGCTCCATCACGCGCTCGATGGTCTCGAAAATATCCTGCTGCCGCGGAAACGACATTTCGAGATCGAGCTGGGTAAACTCCGGCTGGCGGTCGGCGCGCAGGTCCTCGTCGCGGAAGCAGCGGACGATCTGGAAATAGCGGTCCATGCCGGAAATCATCAAGATCTGTTTGAAGATCTGCGGCGACTGCGGCAGGGCGTAGAACTGCCCGTGATGCACGCGGCTGGGGACCAGATAGTCGCGCGCGCCTTCGGGTGTCGAGCGCGTGAGCATGGGCGTTTCAATCTCGAAGAAACCCAGCTCATCAAGCGTCTTGCGGATTTCGAGGACGATGCGGTGGCGCAGCTCGATATTGGAGTGCAGCCGAGGGCGGCGCAGGTCGAGATAGCGGTAACGCAGGCGCGTCTCCTCCATTGCGGCTACCTGGTCCTCGATGGCAAAGGGCGGCGTGGCGGCTTCGTTCAGCAGGAGCAGACGCGCGGCGATCACCTCGATCTCTCCGGTGGCGATTTCCGGATTGGCCTTCTCGCGGCGCACCACCCGCCCCTCAATGGCCACGACGAATTCCGAGCGCAACTTTTCCGCCTTGGCGTGCGCCTCGGGATTGCGCTCCTTATTGAAGACGATCTGGATGATTCCGGCGCGGTCGCGGAGATCAATGAAAATCAGCTGCCCCAGATCGCGGCGGCGGTGCACCCAGCCCGTGAGGACGACATCCTTCTCCGCGTCGGCGGCGCGCAGAGCGCCGCAATAATGAGTCCGTTTCAGATTTCCAAGAGTATCAAGCACGAGTTCCCTTTCGCTCCGCTTCGAGAGTGTCGAGCAGGGCGGCTTCGCCGAGCTTTTCCTGGTGCGCGTCGGCCAGCCGTTTCAGCGTGTACGTGGATGTGGCGGCTTCGTCCTCGCCGAGTATCAGCGCAAAGCGCGCGCCCAGCTTATCCGCCAGGCCGAGCGATTTCCTGAACTTCATCTCCTCGGGGGGAAGCTCGGCGGAAAAGCCTCGGGCGCGGATTTTTTGCGCGATGCGCACCGCCGCCGGATACGCCTGCGCGCCCATCCAGGCGATGAACACGTCGAGGCCCGCGAGCCGCGGCAGATTCCCGCCCTCCTGGATGGATAGGATGGCGCGGTCCGTGCCGATGGCGAAGCCGATGCCCTTCACGCCCGCCGGACCGCCGAGCATCTCGACCAGCCCATCATAGCGCCCGCCGCCGCACACCGCGTTCTGCGAGCCGAGGCCGGCGGCGGTGACTTCGAACGTCGTGCGCGTGTAGTAGTCAAGGCCGCGCACCAGCCGCCAGTTCTCTTCGTATACGATCTCGCGCAGCGCCAGCTCTATCTTGAGTTTTTCGAAATGATCCCGGCAGGCCGCGCACAGATGCTCCGAGATGCGCGGCAGTTTCTCGATGATGGGCTGCTCCTCGGGCAATTTGGAATCGAGGACGCGCAGCGTGTTCGTCTCGATGCGGCGCTGGCTGTCCGCGCCGAGCTGGTCCTTTACTTTGCGCAGTTCCTCGCGCAACAGCTCGACGTACGCGGGGCGGCAATCCTTGCAGCCGATGGAGTTGATGTACAACTTGGTGTTCGCCAGGCCCACGCGATTGAAAAGCGCCAGGAGCATTTCGAGGATTTCGGCGTCAATCCCCGGCGCATCGGATGGGCCAAGAACTTCCGCGCCCACCTGATAGAACTGGCGGTAGCGGCCCTTCTGCGGCCGCTCGCGGCGGAACATCGGGCCGATGTAGTAGAGCTTCTGGTTGCCGGGCAGCGTGTGCATGCCGTGTTCGATGTACGCGCGGACGCTTCCCGCCGTCGCCTCGGGGCGAAGGGTCAGCGACTCCCCCGATCGTCTCACTTTCGCAGCGGCTTGCGAAAGCGTCCCCGGAATTTGGGGGTCGTTTGAATCGACCAATGCTCGTATTTTCTCTTCTCCGGGATCACGCGCGAGTTCCTCGTGCAGGCGCTGTTCGAGATCCTCGAATCTTTCGTCGGATGTGAACTGACTGAAAAAGCTGAACATCTCCTTTCCGACGATATCGGTTTCGGCTCCCACGGCGCGCGCGAACAATTCGGTCTCCTCGAAGATGGGAAGGCGGATATCGCGGAAGCCGTAGGATTCGAAGACCTGGCGAGCAGTCTGCTCGAACCAGTTCCAGACCGCGGAATCGGGAGGAAGAATGTCCCGGGTGCCCTTAATTGCTTTAAATTGCCGTTTTTCGCTCATTTCTGGATGGTTTTGCGCATGAAAGTCATCGAAACATATTAGCAGGCGGGGCAGCGCATGCAAGCGCCGGCCAAAGGCCGCGGCTCAGGAATTGGTCTCAGCCTTGAAGGCATTTTTGAAGCCTACGTAGTGACCGGCGGAAATAGCGATGCGCTCGCGCTCGTCCTCTGTGACGGCGCGGCGGACTTTTCCCGGCGCCCCCATCACCAAACTTCCCGGCGGAATTTCCATGCGCTCCGGGATCAGCGCGCCGGCTGCGATGATGCTGCCCGTTCCGATCCTGGAGCCGTTCAGCAGGATGCTGCCCATTCCGATGAGGCAGTTGGATTCGACCATGCAGCCGTGCAGGATCACGCCGTGGCCGACGGTGACATTGTCCCCGACGGAGAGCGAATATTCGTCGCCCTGGATGTGCAGCACGCAGTTGTCCTGAATGCTGGTGCGCGCGCCGATGCGGATCGGCTCGTAGTCGCCGCGCAGGACGGCTCCCGGCCAGATGCTCGAATCCTCGCCGATGAAGACCTCGCCGATCACCACGGCCTGCGGATCCACATAGGCGCTCGGGGCAATTTGCGGCGTATGTCCTCGAAAACTGCGAATCATGTAGGCCTCCGAATCAGACGATTGATTTATCCGTGTGACGCAGGAAAACTCCCGTGATTCAGAAGGGCGATCGAGTCCCCTCCGGCGCGCGCGGCCCTACTCCGCTGACCACACAAAGGTTACGGCGTTATCGCGCCATTTGAAACATCTATTCTCTCCATCCAAACGTTGCATTTTACTCGAAAACGCGTTGCCTCTACTCTCCGGACCTGAGGCTTTTTCACTTTTCCAAGGAGAGTCTACATGGCCGAGAAAACCACCGGTGAGATGCAGACCACCCTAGGCTTGACCGGGCTGACGATGAACGCCATGGCGCTCATCGCACCCGGTGCATTCCTATGGCTCACCTTTTACGGGCAGGCGACCGAGGGCTCCACAGCGCCAGCGATGTGGATCGGCATCGTCTTTGCCTTGTTGCTGTGCCTTGCCACGGCGGTGTGCTACGCCGAGATGGCAAAGCTGTATCCCGGGACGGGAAGCTCGTATTACTTCGCGGAACAGGCGTTCCTGAATCATGACAAGGCCTGGAAATTCGCCCGTCTCTCGAAGTTCATCGTCGGCTGGGCCTCCCACCTGTACTACTGGATTTATCCGGGAGTGATGGTGGCGACGACCGGGATCTTCGTCGGCTACATCGTGGGCACCCTCTATCCGAATTTCATGAGCGCGTCGAACCCGGGTCCGGCGTTCATGATGGTGGTGGCGATTCTGTTCACCTTCGGCGTGGCCTACATCGCCCACCGCGGGGTGAACGGCTCGACGGCTGTGAACATTGCGATCAACGTGATTCAGATTTCCGCGCTGATCGTCTTCTCCGTGATGGCTATTGGCTACCGCATGAACCACCCGCCGGGGAGCGTGGCCTGGCAGTGGGATGCGACCACCAGCGATGCCTACAACTACCAGTTCGCGACCGACGCGAAGGGCAACATCGTCCGCGATGCAAACAACGTGCCCAAGCCACAGTTGGACGCGGCGGGCAAGTCCGTGCCGTATCATGTCAGCTATCCCTGGAGCGACTCGAGCGGCAATTTCGTGAGCCACCCGAGCGCCAAGTCCGTTGTGGGCTTGCACAACATGGGCTGGATGTTCGTGCAGGCGACCGTCGCCATCCTGATCCTGGTGGGATTTGAATCCGTCACCGCGATGGGAGGCGAGGCGAGGAACGCGAAACGGGACGTGCCGATCGCGGTCGTCACCTCGCTGCTGGTGCAGGGCGCGTTCTGCTATCTCTTCGAGTATTTCGCCGCCAACTACGTCTTAAGTAGCGGCTACGGCATGACCAGCGCCGGAGCCTCCGCCGCGCCGATCGGAGATTTGATGGTGATGGTCGGCGACGCGCTCTTCGGCGCGGGCCACGGGCGCGCGTTCATGCTGATCGAGGCCGTGACGGTGTTTCTGGCTCTGATCGGAACCACGCTCTCGTGCATCAACACGGGCGCGCGGGTGACCTACGCCATGGGCAAGGACAATGAAGTGCCGGAGAACTTCGGCCTCCTGCACGACAAAAACCTGAGCCCGCACCGCGCCATCTGGGCACTGGCGATTATCACCGCCATTACCGGCTGCATCGGACTCCTGATGGTGTTCGGCGACGCCGGCGCGCCCACCGACGTGGCGATCCAGGCCCTTCCGCACGGGTTCTGGTCGAGCTTCGGCTACCTGACGCACGACAAGATGGCGGCCTTGCCCAACACCTGGACGACCATCACGCTGGCGTCCAACTTCGGGACGTTCCTGCTCTATGGCCTGAGCTGCATCACCTGCATCATCTGCTTCCAAGGCCACCCGAAGTTTAACTTCATCAAGCACATGGCCATCCCCATTTTTGGCCTTATCGCGAACCTGGTCTGCATGTCGTTCTACCTGATCGGGCCGTTCATGGGGTATGGCACGAAGATGGAGCCGTTCCTGGCCTTGGGAATTGCCGCAGTCTGGGCTATCTACGGCGGCATCTACTTCACCATGAAAAGTAAGAAGACGGGCCGAACCACTCTGGTCACGGTTCGTCAAACCTAGCCGGTGCGCAGGGGAGCAGAGGGGGGTGGGCCACGGCCCGCCCCCTTTTCGTTTGCCGGGGGATGAGTTTTAATGGACAGAGGGCTTCAGCAAGCGGAACCCGCGGCGGCAGAGAGTGCGGCTGCGGGATACCGTCGTGCTCCTGGGTCTATGGACGTCGAATTCACGCAGCTTTCCGATCTGGGGAAGGTCCGCCAGGGAAATGAGGATTACTTCGGCTACGCCCTGCCGGCAACTCCGGACGAGGCCAGCGCGCGCGGCTGGCTGTTTGCGGTTGCCGACGGCGTGGGCGGGCACGACTTCGGCGAAGTGGCATCCCGCATGGCGATTGAGAGCCTCCTTGCTGGATTCCAGGCTTCCTCTCCGAACGAGCCGCATGCGGCGCTTCTGCAGCGCCTCATCCAGGCGGCGAACACGCGCGTGGTGGATACTGGCCGGGAAGCCAGTCCAGGCGGCATTCCCATGGCGACGACCATCGTCGCCTGCGCCCTGCGCTACGACCGCGTGACGGTAGCGCACGTAGGCGATTCGCGATGCTACTTAATTCGCGGCAGCGAAGCGCTTCTGCTGACCCGCGACCATACCGTGGCCAACGAACACATTCGCCTGGGCCTTCTTTCGCGCGAGGAGGCCGCCACTGCCGACACGCGCCACATGCTGAGCCGTTCGCTAGGCGCGGGGCTTTTCGTCAACGCGGATATCACTGAGCACTCGGTGATCCCAGGAGACGTGCTCGTGCTCTGCTCCGATGGGCTGCATGGGTCGGTGGCTGGTTCGGAACTGGCCGCCGTCGCCGGAAATGGCGGAGAGCTGGAGAAGGCGGCCCGCAGACTGGTGGATATTGCCAACGAGCGGGATGGCAGTGATAATATCACCGCGCAATTGATTCGCGTCCGAAGCGTCGAGCGCGTGGGCATGTATCGCGGGCGGCCTTACCGGCTCCGCTAGCCCATCTTCTCCGCCGGCCAGTCTTGGGGCGCACCCGCGAGGACTCCCGTACATCCCGGCGAACAACTCGACCACTACCGGATTGAGAGTGTCGTTGCCCGCAGCGGCATGGCCTCCATTTTCCGGGGAGTGGATACGCGCAACGGCCACCCGGTCGCCATCAAAGTTCCCCACCCCGAAATGGAAGGCGACCCGGTGCTCTTTGATCGCTTCAAACGCGAACAGGAGATCGGAACATCCCTGGATCACCCCGGAGTGATGAAAGTCTTTGCCGATCAGGACCGCAGCCAGCTCTACATGGTGATGGAGTGGGTGGAGGGCAGGCTCCTGCGCCAGATTCTCACGGAGCGAAGAAAGCTGCCGCCGGAGCGCGCCGTCGCCATCACCCTGGGGATCTGCCGGGCGCTCGCCTATATCCACGCCCACGGCGTCGTGCACCGCGACCTCAAGCCGGAAAACATCATGGTAGACGACCAGGACAACATCAAGCTCATCGATTTCGGCATCGCCTCGCAAGCCGGCGCCCGGCGGCTGACCTTTGCCAAGCTCTCTCAGGTGATGGGCACGCCCGACTACATCTCCCCGGAGCAGGTGAAGGGAAAGCGGGGCGACGCGCGAAGCGATATCTACGCGCTCGGCGTGATGCTCTATGAGATGCTCACCGGAAAGACGCCCTTTCAGGGCCCCAATCCCTTCGCGATCATGAACGACCGCCTGCTCAACAATCCCATCCCACCGCGCGAGATTGACCCCTCCATCACTCCACAATTACAGGAGATCATCTACCGCGCCATCGAGCGGGACCCGAAAAACCGATACGCCACCGCGCAGGAATTCGCCCGGGACCTCGAACACTTGGACCAGGTCGGCGTCGCCGAGCGCCCTGAGCTGCACGATTGGAAGAGACGGCGCACCCCTTGGGTGCGCAGGGTGCTCTTCTACATCTTCCTGGCGTTGATTCCCGTGGTGATCTTCGGGTTAATGTTCCTGTTTGCAAAGCGTTAAATCTCCCTCTGGCCCGAAGTGGGCCCGTGGCAACAGAAATCAAGTATTTTCAGCCTGTTGCAGGGCGCTTCAAAAAGCGCCTCGCTGTCAAACGCTTCCCTCGCCGCGAAATTTGTAAAGATTCTTTTCCTGAATCCATCGAATCAATTTAATGAGTTGGACCATTTGTGCGGCCGCCTGTACGGTGTCTCAACAGAGTTTTGCTTCATCTATAGGCCGCGAACTCACGAAGACGGAAAAGCGAGCGCGGCAGGGAGAGAGAGGAAAACCACATGGATTGCCTTTCGACGCGTATCTTCAAATGGACCGCGGCCTTTCTGGCCGTGGGGATTGGGGTGGCCCTGGCACCCGGTTTGCGAGCCCAGGCGCAAGCGCAGTCGCAAACTTCGACCGGGTCGGCTGCACCAGCGTCACAACAGGGCAACGGGGCGCCCAGCCCGGCAAATCCGCCGCAGGCGCAGACACCGGCGCCCGCACAAGCGTCGGCGGCCCCGGCACCCCTGGCGATGCCGGCAATGACCGGGCCATTGCAAACTGCCGCGCCCCACGAGTTCAATGGAGGGCCGTTTGGAACACTTGAAGTCACCGGAATTTTAAGCGGGTGGGGCTCGACGGAAGGAAACCACTCCCCGGGGAATGAATCCACAATCTGGGATGTCAGCAACGCCCAGGTCTTCATCCAGAAGACCAGCGGGTGGTGGCAGTTCTACTTGCAGGCGGGCGCTTACAATTTGCCGGATATGGGAGTTCCGTATCTTTCGACCAAGAACACGGTGACGGATTTCTACGGAGCTTTCCCTCAGGGCTATCTAAAGCTGGTTAAGGGGAATTTCTCCGCGGAGATCGGCGCGCTGCCGACGCTGATTGGCGCCGAATACACGTTTAGCTTCGAAAATATGAACATCGAACGTGGGATTCTCTGGAACCAAGAAAACGCGGTCAATCGGGGCGTGCAGCTAAACTACACGCACAAAAAGCTCAGCACTTCTGTCAGTTGGAACGATGGTTTTTACTCAAATCGCTACACCTGGATCTGGGGCTCCGCCACCTACGCGTTCAATGGCGCGAACTCGCTTTCGTTCATCGCTGGCGGCAACGCCGGCCAGTACGACAAGAACACAGCCGCCACGCCGCTGTACCTCAACAACGAGCAAATCTATAATGTAATTTACACTTACAGCCACGGCCCCTGGGTCGTGGAGCCGTACTTTCAATACACCAACGTGCCCACGATCCCGAAGGTCGGCATTCCGGTCGGCGCGGCCACGGCTGGAGGCGCGGTTCTCGCTACGTATAGCTTCAAGCACGGCATATCGCTTGCTGTGCGTCCCGAATACATTTCGACCACGGGAAGCGCGGCAAACGGCACCATCAACCTGCTGTACGGGCCGGGCAGCAATGCATTCGGATTTACGATTACCCCGGCCTACGTAAAAGGATCGTTCTTCGCACGGGCGGAATTCTCCATTGTACACGCGTCGAGTATTACGCCAGGCGAAGCGTTCGGCCCATTGGGAACAGACGCAAATCAGCCGCGGGGAGCAGTTGAAATGGGGTTCTTGTTTTAAGGATGGAAGCGCGGCAAATGAAGCGGCATACAGGACGAGGTTCGCAGCGCTCCATCCGCACTTGCCGAGTCGTGATGCACGCCATATCCAGCCGCAGACGGCGGCCATAGGATATCATGGGCGACTGAGAGCCCTACGACAGGAGAATTCGGTATGGACACAAAAGGACGCCAGAAGGCAAATCGCTGTATAGCGTTTTTCGCATTAGTCCTGTTACTCGCTGGCCTGGGCGCGGTCTCATTGCGGGCTCAGGAAAAGCATGAAACGCTGAATCCCAAACAATTGGAAGCGTTAATAGCCAACGCGAAGACTCCCGCGGACCACGAGAAAATAGCCGCCTACTACCGGCAAGAAGCCGCCCGGCTGAAGAATGACGCCGAGATGCATCGAGTGGACGCGGGCATCTACGGCAAAGGTCCCGGACTTCTCCATTGCACCAACCTGGCTAGACTTGACGAAGAGGCGGCGAAGGAGGCCAGTTCGTTAGCGGCGATGCACGAGAAAATGGCCAAGGAGGCGAAGAAATAGTTTTTCTGCCCCGCAGCGCCTGATTAAGCCCGCACCAAGCCCGCGGCCGTCCGGTGGCAAGCACCGGGCGGCCGTTTCATTTTTCAGACAGCCGGCCTCAACTCGTTTGGCCCGGATGTCAGGAGCAAGGGGTAATCACACCCATGCGGATGCAGCAAATGGATTTGAGCAGCCGCAATTCGCCGTGGCTATAAGCCTTTCCACGCCGCATACGCGGCACCTTTGAGAGGACACTTCTCATCCAGCACGACGTGGATGGGAACGGATTGCAGAGAGAAGCCGCCGGTTTTCTCCTTGTGCCGCGCCGCAGAGACGAAGCGCCCCTCCTTGAGCTTGGGCAGAATTTTCACCGCAATCCCTCCGGCCACGTAGATCCCACCCCGGGCAACAGCTCGCAGGGCCAGATTGCCGGCCTCCGAACCATACATCTCGACCCAGAAATCAAGGGTAGCGGCGCACACCGGGCATTCTCCGGAAAGTCCTTGCCGAGTGATTTCTGGGGCGGGGTCGGGATCTCCGCCGTCAAAGCCGGGATGGCGAACCGCCGGATTCAGGAATTCGTGAACGCGTTGAAATCCCCGGCCCGCAAGGATTAGCTCGGTGAAAACGAATTCGTGGCGCGCCTTGAGGAATCTCCACAATTCCACCTGCTGATCCGTGTGCGGCGCGAAATCGGCATGGCCCGCTTCGGAAGCCATGGCCAGGTGCCGCTTGCCATCCCAGAAGAGGATGGCTTCGCCAAGGCCGGTCCCCGCGGCAATGACCGCGCGGGTGGATTCGAGAGAGGCAGCGCCAGAGGCAATCGTTTCAAGATCCTCCGGCCCCAGCACGCCGACGCCATAGGCGGTGGCTTGCAGATCGTTGAGCAATGCGACGCGGCCAAGGCCCAGAAATTTCGCTAGACTCAGCCCGTCCACAATCCAAGGGAGATTGGTGGCCTCGACGCGATTCTGCAGCACGGGACCCGCGATGCCGAACCCTGCGGCCGTCACCTTCACGGCGGCGGACTTCAGAAAATCACCCACTACCTCTTCGAGGCCCTTGTGCTCGTGGCTTGTGTAGCGCTGGTCCGTCAGAAGGGCCAGGGAGCCGTTCCGCTCTTCAAAGAGGCCCAGATTGGTCTTCGTTCCGCCGATGTCGCCTGCCAGAATCATCGCCTCTCTCCCGGAAATCCCCTTGTGTCGCTCTCGAACGGCCCGCTTTCCACCTCGATCCAACGGAGCAAGGCAGGGGGGCCTGGCGATTCTGCCATTCCCACAGCGCCCTGTCACACGGGATTTCGATGCCGAATGCATGGAAGGAGGTTCGCTCAATGCCGGCGAAAGAGTGCGCGACCGCGCAGAAGCGCTTCCGCGAATGGGGGCAAAGACAATGAACCCGCCGAATGCCCAGTGATACAATCGCCCTCATTATTCACCCTCGCCGGAGGATGCTGCATATGCGGATTGCACTGATTGGAGCCAGTGGATATGTAGGCGCGAAAATTCTGGTGGAGGCATTGCGGCGCGGACACCATGTCACTGCAATCGGCCGGCGGTCCGGCCGCCTTCCGCGGCATCCCCATCTGACCGTGGTGCAGGCCGACGTGCTTCGGCACGACGATCTCAGCCGCCTGCTGGCCGGGCACGACGTGGTGATCAGCGCCTATAACCCGCGGCGAATGTCCACGGACCCGCGCATCTTCGAAAAGCACGTACAAGGCCATCGCGCCATCATCAGCGCGGTGAAGAAGTCGGGAGTAAAAAGGTTCCTAGCCGTGGGGGGCGCCGCCAGCCTGAAGACTCGCGCGGGCGTGGAATTGCTCGACTCGCCCGAATTTCCCGCCGTATTCGATGCGTTCCGGCCCGGCATTCGGGGAACACGCGAACTGTACTATCTGCTGAAGCGC
>JAJXZD010000035.1 GCA_021780215.1 Acidobacteriota bacterium | reverse complement strand
AATATTGCGGCAGGTGATTCGTTCCATGCCTCTGGCCGCCGGTTCCTATGCCGATTTAGCCGGTGTGTTCTGGAATCAACGCAACTTCGATCATGCCCTGGAACTCTATCGCTTTGCATGCTGCCTCGATGATAAGAACGAGCAGTTCGCGCGATCGTATTTCATCGCTTCCCGGCATTTTAAACAGGAGATTCTTGTACTGGCACTGCTGCAGGAACGATTTAAACAATTTGGTGCCCGTACCGGCCGGCCCGCCAGTCTCCTGTTCTGGGCTTTGGAGGAATTGGATCGGACCGCCGAAGCCTTTGATCTCCTGCAGCAGGCCCTGAATGTATTGCCGGAAGATGGATCGCTATTATTGCTTGCGGCAAATGCCAACGCCCGTCACGGGCGTCTGAATCAGGCTCAGGAGTATATGGACAAAGCGCAAAGAATCTGTCCGCAGCGCGAATGGCTGCGGGTAGCCGCGGATATTGTCCTCTATAAGGGTGATCCGCGTGAATCGTTGACACTCTGGCAAAAAATTGTGGACGCGGAACCTCTGGCAATGGACGCGCAGCGCCGGGTGACCGAGTTGCTGGCCCAAAGCGCTGGAAACAGCGCCGCGGAGGCGTACCTTGATGCCCAGTGCAAAACGTTTCCACATCATTATCCACTGCTGCAACTGCGGGTTATCTGGTTCCGGGACCAGTTGCCGGCCCGCTATCTGTCCGCTGCGCGGGAATTGAGACTGCTGCATCCTCAAGACGCATGGACGCGCCGGGAATTGGTCATGGCATTACTGAGTGCTCAGCAGGTGGATCAGGCGGCGGCAGAGGCACAGATGGCCCTGACCCTCGAGCCTAACAGTCCGGCGTCGTACAACTATTACGCCACGGTGGCATTGCGCCAGGGAAGACATCGCGACGCGGTTGATGCGTATAAAAAAGCCATCGCATTATCCGTTGATTACACGCCGGCCATTCACCAGTTGCTTTCGCATGAAAATTCCCCCGCGCGGCGCAAAGAGGTCTTGGCGTTTATCCATTCCGAAATCGTCCGCCAGACCATATTTGGTGAATGTCTCTCGGCATATCGCGCTGAGGCGGTGCAGGTGTTGGATGCTCAGGATGTGCTTGAATCGCTTCAAGCCGCGCTTAAGGCTCGGCCTGATCTGTGGCAGGCCTGGTCCGTGGTCACGCTGCAACTTACGCAGATGGGAAGACTCGAAGACGCCTTGCGTAATGGACGTGCCGCGGTCGAGAAATTCAGTTTGCTGCCGAAATTATGGCTGGATCTGGCGGGTGTATACGCTGCCATGGCTGATATCGAAGGCCAGCGCGCCGCTCTGCAGCAAGCTCTGGAGTTAGACCGCTGCTGGAGCGATCCTGCCCGGCAACTCGCTGCTGTCTATACGCGCGTGGGTGATCTGGTAAAAGCTCGCATGGTACTTGAGGAAATTATTTCCCGCAGCCCGTTTGATGTGCGCAATCATGGCATGCTGGCGGATATTCTCTGGCGGATGGGTGCGCGCCAGAAAGCGTTGAATCAATTGCAGCGCGCCATCGAATTCGAGCCGGATTACCCATGGGGTTGGGATGCGCTGAAATCATGGAGTCAGGAGCTTAAAGAGCCGGATATAGCGCTGACGCTCGCCAGGAAACTCACCGAAAGTCGCTCCGGTGACGGCCGCGTGTGGCTTAATTTGGCGCGAATGCTGCGGTCGCCGGAGCAATTTGAACAACGCCTTGCCGCGTATAACAGTGCCATTGCGGCCAACCCCGGATATGTTGAAGCGTATGATGAACTCGCCAGCAGTCTCGCTGAGGCGGGCCGTATGGAACAGGCCCTTGTTGCATGCCATCCTGAAGTATTTGATGGGGACGTCCCGTTTGAATTGCGCGGGCGGGCCGCATGGATTCGATATCGTTGTGGACATCGTGCGCAGGCCATTAAAGAAATGGCTGAACTGGTTCAGGAGTCTCCCCGCTATTATTGGGGGATCTGCCGCCTTGCGGAGTGGTATCGTGAATCAGGTGATAAAAAGCACTATCTCCAGACCGCCGAAACATTGGCCCGTCTCTGGCCGGTAAATCCCGTTGCGTATGGCTATCTCGGTGACGCCCAGCGGGAAATTGGCTCGATGATCGCGGCCCGGGAGAGCTTCCGGCGTGCGGTTAAACTCGATCCCAGTTATACCTATGCGGTTGGAAATCTATTTGACATGGAACTGGCCGCTGGAAATCTCATCCATGCCGCTGAACTGGAAAAGCAACTCAGGCAACATGCCGCTGTTGAACATTCATCTCTGGCCAGTCTGGAATTGGCGGCGGCTCGTGCGGATAAAAAAATGGCGATGGCCGAGCTGGTCACGCTCTGTCGGATACCATCGGCTCCAAAATGGATGCTGGAGCGGGCGTTGGAAGTTCTGTCCGGAAGAAACTGGTGTGATTCAATCGGATATTACGTTCGTGAGGCGCTGAAACACGATGACTGCAACGCCATGATCTGTGGATTATCCGTGCGCTGCCTTGCTCGCCGGAAGAAATGGCAGTTGTGCCTTCAGTTTGTTGATTCATTACGCGACGATGCCCGGGCAATGCAGTCCGCTCTGCTGGAATATATTCAGCAGCTTGCCGATCATAACAAGTTGCCGATGTTGACTTTTCCGATCCGCCGGTACCGCAAAACTCTCCGTGAATCTACTGAATTGTGGGGCCAAACAGGTTTTGGCCTCAAGCGCGTTGGCAGTTATCGCCGGGTGATTGCCTGGATGCGGGATTGGCGTAATCGTGCCGATGTGCAGCCATGGATGCTGGCGAACCTGGCCGCTTCGTATCGAGCGCTCGGGCGGCGGGCCAAAGCGATAGACGTAAACCGCAGCGCGATGAAGTTGGGTGGCGAACCCGCCGGTCGATCCATTCACGCACTCTGGCTGGCGTCCGATGCCGTGCTTGCCCGGCAGCCCGCTGTCGCAAAACAACTCCTGGCGCAAGCGGTCGTTACGCCCAACAGCCCACCGTATCATCAGTTTATCAAAGCGATTATTGACGCCACGTTGCGCCGTTATGATGATCCGGCGGTTCGTTTTGCTGACACGCGAGCCCAGATACTTTCAGCGAAAAAGCTTTATCCCGGTTTTCTGAAAACACGGGAAATAAAAGTGTTATATCGCCGTTGCCTGTGGCGAATCTCCGCATCAAAGGCCGGGCTTTCGGGTATGATATGGTGCTGGCGCGAAGCACTTGGCGCACTGTAAAGCGTGCGCTGTAACAATCTCGCCTGCATCGAGGTGCTATGAAATTCTCCGGCTTGTTTCAACCGGTAAATAGAACTTCCGAAGGGGGCGCCTTGTTTCGGACTGATGCCAGATGTTTGACGGCCATGATCTTGCCGGCGGTTCTGGCCGCATGGGTATGTTTGACGATGACACTCCCGCATGCCGACGCTCATGCCCGCATGACCCCGCGGAACGCACTGGTGAAAATGCTTGCCGCCATGCGCCACGTTAAATCCATCCAATCCGCTTTTGTCTGTGAGAAAAAACTGCGGATACTCCGCAAGCCCTTCTTGAGCCGGGGAATCATCACCATTGCCCGGCCGCGCAAGGTCCGATTCCACGAGGCGTAATTGGGAACCTTGCTCAGCAGCGTTCCACCCGGCTTGAGGATGCGCCGCGCCGCGCGCAACCCTTCCCGCGGACGCCATTCGTGCTCGAGATAGCCGAAGAGAGTCACCACATCGAAGGCATGCTCCGGCAGTACGTGCCCGGTCACTTCGGTCACCGGCCCCTCGATGATGTGCGCCGAACCAACCCGATGCCGGGCCGCTTCGGCAGCCCGGGGACTTAGCTCGACTCCGGTCACGTCAAAATAGTTTGCAGCGCGCTCCAGGAAAAGGCCTTCGCCGCAACCCAAGTCGGCCAGCTTCCCTGCTCTCTTGCGGCGCAACGTCTGCGCGAGCATGCGGTCGTGCGCCCCGCCCCGAAAAGGCCGTGTGCAGCGCGAGAGGAAGACCCAAACTGGCTCCTTTCGCTTCCTCCGCAACACCTCCTGCTCCCATTCTTCGACCCAGTCGTGGTCCCGGGCCTGCGCGCCGTAGTCCAGCTCATGGCCGAGAAACACCATGCGGCAGCCAGCGCAGCGGACGACATCCCATCCGCTGCGCCAGAACAGCAGTTCGTGTTTAGAATGTCCGCAAAGTGGGCAGGAGCGCGGCTTCGCGTCGGCAGCGAAATTTTCGACGGTCATGGGATCGGGGATTCCCGCGCGCCATCTCCCGCACTCATGCGAGCCGGCCGCACGACACGTCTAATATGTCCCAAACTCCCGCGTTGCGTCCACCCAGGCTTTGACCAGGCCGGGATCGCATTCGTCCATCGAAGAATTCGCACCCATGATATAGCCGCCATTCTTCCCGAGGATTTCACAGAACTGCTTGGTCTGCGCGCGAACTTTCTCCGTCGACCCGACCTGCAGCAGCGAGACGGGGAAAGCCCCGGAGATGCACATGACGTCTCCTATGGTCTCTTTTAATTTGACGATGTCGGTGCTTTGAAAGTGGCCTGTGGTCTTTCCCTTGGGCAGTTCGCGCAGATAATGCAGCCGCTCGTTCCACACTCCCTCGTAGAAAAGCGCCGGCATCAGACCGGCATCCACGAGGTCATTGACCAGCCCCTTCAATTGAGGCCAATAGAAGGTCTCGAACTGCCGCAGGGACATGAAGCCATCCGATCCGCGGTGCAGCGGGATGAAAACGGATTTCCCCCCCGTCTGCCGGCAATGTTCGATGGCTGAATCGGCGCAGATGCGTCGCGCCTTTTCCATTGCGGCGAGGAGCTTTTCCGGGCGCCGGTGCATATCCAGAAATATGCCGCGCATGCCGCGCAACGTGTCGCTCATGAAATCGAACGGCGCCAGGGCAAACGATCCCACCCCGGAGCCGACCCCCATCGGAAACCCGAGCTGAGTCATCCGTTCGATGTGCTTCCGCATCTGCATCGCCCGCTCGGATTGAAACCGTGCGACCTCCGCCAGAGCCTGCAACGACGCCATCGCAGCTGGATCGCTGAGAGCCATCGCCAGCCCGCCAAAGGCGGGATAGCCGGTCACGAGCATGGGCAGCCGGGGCAACTTCGCGAGGCCGCCCAGTTTTTCGTACGCGCGCGGAAGGAATATTCGCAGGGCAAACATGGTCGGGTCATCGAGGAACGCGTCGTATTCCTCGGGCTTCATGTATTCGCCCTCGACATATTGCATGGGCTTGTCGTCCGGCAACCCATAGCCGGGCCACCGGGTCTGGCGGTCGCCCAGCATGACGCTCGTGGCAGAGACAAAATAGCCAAGGCCTGTCGCCATATCCGGGGCGAAGTAGACAGCCCATTTCTCGAGCAGTTCCTGCGCCTTTTCGGGATTGTTGTCGAGCTCTCGATGGGAAATTCCGCCCAGCCTGGCGAGCATGTATCCGAAATTCATGCGGATGGGAATCCGGTCCGGCTGCCTCAGCGCATAGGCGTCCATCAGCCGCTGCTGTCTCGCGCGGAGCAGCTCCTCAGGCGTCTCAGGCATGAAAATACCCCCTGGTCCAGCGTTCGCTTGACTATTTTGCGGCGCCATCATATCAGGGGAAAATGGAGCTTGCCACGCTTTCCCAGAGCGGAGGAAAGTCGGCCTCGTTCTTCGAGGGGCACCGAACCTTCGCAGGCGGGAGCCGCGGCAAAGTTTTTATGAACGCAGAGCCATCCTCGCGCATCCAACCTAGCCAGAATAAGCTTCTTATCGAAGGGAGGGAGAAACGCCTGTGGCAAAGATCGCATTGATTGGCGCGACTGGCATGATCGGACAGCGCATTTTGAATGAAGCTCTCACGCGGGGACACCATGTGACCGCGATTGTGCGCGACAAATCTCGTGTTTCCGTAAAACATTCCAACCTGGGCGTGCAGTTGGGCGACGCCCTGGATTCCGAGAGCGTGGCCTCCGCCGCGGCGGGCCAGGATGTTCTCGTCAGCGCCTATGGCACGGGCAAGGGGGACCCGCAGCTTCTGATCAAGGCCGCTCATGCCCTCATTACGGGCGTGAGTGCAGCCAGCAAGAAGACAGGCCGTGACATTCGCCTGATCGTCGTGGGTGGCGCGGGAAGCCTGGAAGTTGCGCCGGGAGTGCGGTTGATTGATACGCCTGAATTTCCTGCCGCGTGGAAGCCAGCCGCTGGCGCCGCCTGCGATGCTCTCGCTCTGTATCGCAAGGCGCCCGTCAACTGGACCTTTTTCAGCCCGGCCGCATTCATTCAGCCCGGCACACGCACGGGGAAATACCGCACCGGCACGGACAATCTGGTCGCCGACGCGAAGGGCGAGAGCCGCATTTCCGCCGAAGATTATGCCGTCGCACTGGTGGACGAAATCGAAAAGCCGCGCTTCGAAAGGAAGCGCTTCACCGCCGCCTATTAACCGGCGGGCACGCGTCTGACCGCGGCACCCCTCAATTCCCGGAAATCTTCGGCCGAGAGGCGCCCTCCGGCGAAGCCGGAGGAATAAGCTGGCCTTTTTTCTCGGAGCTGCCAGTGGGGCAAAAATCGCTGTTGCCGCGCAATTCCGGGTACTTCTGGCATAGCGATCTCAGTATCCCCGGCATGTTTTCCAGGGCAAATTCACGCCCCGTCTGAGAAAGGTCGTCTTCCATTCGAGTGGACACGGCGTTGAGCCTCTGGCCGGCCGGCGTTTCATAGAAGGCCGCAATTCCCCGGACATCCTCATCGGAAAGATACCGTGCGTATACCGCGATAATACGGTCCATCGCCTCGTCGGACTGTAAAGCGGCCACCAGTCGCTCCTGCATATCCTGCACAATCTTCTCCGCGTCCGCGCCCGGCGGAAGCGAAGACAGAATGGAGGGACGAAGGCTATCCATCAGGTCCCGCCCAAAATCGGCTTGCGCTTCCTTGAGGCGCATCACTTCGATCAAATGCAGGATGTCCGCCTTGAGCTGCGGATCGGCCGCCGCGCCGGTTCGTGGAAGCGTCATCCCCTGCTGAACATATCGCGAAGGCTGCCCCGGGGCGAAAACCACGCTGATTGTCGTGGTGACCTCAACGAACTCTCCATCGAGCACCACAGGGTCGTAGCGCCACTCGCGCACCGCGCCCATGGCCGCCCCCTGCAGCTCCTTAGGTCCGGACAATGGCTCAACGCTCTTCACCAAACCGTCCGCGCCAATCACCGCGCTGAGCACCACCGTGCCGGAAGAATGGGCCCCCGCCGGATACGAAGGCAGACGCATGGCAACGATTCTCGCTGCCATCGCCCCGCCGTTGATTCCGATTCTTCTTGGCTGCGATGCCCGGGCATGCGGCACTTCACCTCCGGCGCCACTTTGCCCAGCCACAACAGCCGGGAACGAAACCGCAAGAGCCAGGCTGCATGCGATCTTTCGCCAGCGCACGGCACACCTCCCGACGGTTGCTCCACGAGCCGCCGTCTGCCGCGAGTATACGCTCCCCCGGAAACAGCGGCGAAAACAGGATAGGAAAACTTCATGCCAAATCGGGCCAAGTCGCGTAAAATCAGAGTATGGCCAGAGGATGGGAAAGCAAATCGACTGAATCCCAGATCGAGGACTCAATGACACAAGAGAGAGGCAAACGGAAGGCGCGCGTGACGCCGGCGCAGATCGAAGCACGTCGCCAGAAGGAAGTCCTGCTGCTCTCGCGAGCGCGGGTGCAGGACGGCTTGCGAGCGAGCCAGAACCAGCGCTACCGAGATCAGCTCACACGCGCGCTTGCCGACATCGAAGAACAGCTCTCGGCACTCGAAAGCGTCGCCAGCTAAACCCGCAGGCGATTTTCCACCGCGCCGCATGGGGCTCTGGTTTCCCCGGCGCCTCCAGGGCTACTCACACGGAAGACGGGGTGCTTTATCTATTTACATCTGCGCTGATTCCGCCTCTC
Source organism: Acidobacteriota bacterium (assembly GCA_021780215.1). Lineage (GTDB taxonomy): Bacteria > Acidobacteriota > Terriglobia > Acidiferrales > UBA7541 > Palsa-295. Next base: position 3,795 of record JAJXZD010000035.1, on the reverse strand, counting down.
CATCCTCGATGAAGACAACGCCAACGCCATTGTGATCTTTTTCTCCCCCCGGCTCGCAGTGGACTACCAGAGCGCGCAGGGAAAGCGCGCCGGGCCGGCCCTCCTGCCCGGCAGCATCCATTTCCACGGTAAGTTCCGATTGCAGCCGAGGACGATTCCCAAGGCATAGGTATGCGCCTTGCAAGCTTAGGTCTCGAACCGTGGCCCGCTCCTGGAAAGTCCCGCCGTCCTCATTCGTTCCGCTGACCGTGGCCCCAAGACGCAGGCGGCGGCGCTGCCCGAGACGAGAGCCGGGCAGCACCACGTCCACGCCGCGCTCGCTGAGGTGCATCGCCATGCCCTCCATCGCCGCCCAGGTCGCGGGAAATTCCTGCCGGGCAGCAGACAGAAATCCATCCACCACCGTGCTGGAGGAGTCCGGATCATGATGGAAAAGAACCAGATTCGCGACCTTGGCCTCCCGCGCAATCCGGACGCCTTCCAGCCAGCTGGAATGCCCCCAGCCCTTGCGCGTCGAGGCAAGCTGTTCAGGTGAATATTGCGCGTCATAAATCAGCACGTCCGCGCCACGGGCAAGACCCAGCAGATTTCGATCTGTTTCCGCGACGCCCGGCTCATTGTCGGTGGCGTACACAACCGAACCCATTGCCGTGTCTAACCGGTAGCCGAGGCACCCTTGCGGATGGTTCAGCCAGGCCGTCGTGATGCGGGTGCTCCGAACCTCCCACGTTTCTCCCCCGCCGACCTCCCGGAAGGATCGGGCGGCACTCATTGTGCTAAGGTCCACGGGAAAATAGGGACTGGAGAGCTGCGCCTCCAGCACTTGGCGAAGGCTATTGGGCCCCAGGACCTTGGATTGGAAGCTATAGAAATGGAAACGATTGCGGCTTTCAAAAAACGGATGGAAAAATGGAATGCCTTGAATATGGTCCCAATGATAATGCGTGACCAGGATGTGTGCTTCTATTGTCTCCCGACCGGGCTCCGCATCCTGGCCGTGGGCAGCCTGTCGCAGGCTGTTGCCCAACATACGCAGACCAGTGCCGCAATCGAGGATGAACCGCGAGCCATCCGGCGCGGTCAGCTCCAGGCAAGGCGTGTTTCCGCCGTAGCGCCAGGTGTTGCGCTCAATCGTGGGAGTCGAGCCGCGCACTCCCCAGAACACGAGCTTCGCGTTTCTCTGCGTCATGGCTGCGCGGACCATGTGTTCGCCCGTCGCGTCCCCCGTGTACCCCGGTGCGGCTTGAGTCATGGTAGGTGGCCGCGCCGAGGGAAGTCAATCGGCATTGCCGTTTTCGCGCCTGGGAGTAACGGCAATCGTGACAACATCGCGCCGGCCTTCCCGGGAAGGGCTGTCCGCAAATGACCGCTGCGAGTAGAATTCAGGCATGCCCCCGAATGACCAGGGCGAAATCGCCAGCGCTCACGGCCCGGATCACCACCATCCTCACGGCCTCGGCCACGCGGCAACGCGCGTTCTCGGAGGCGCCGTGGCCGCCACCCTTGTTCTGGTCGCCGTTGAGTTTGCCGCGGGATACGCCGGCCACTCCATCGCGCTGACCAGCGATGCAGTTCACAATTTGACTGACGTGCCGACGCTGGTGATCTCCTGGCTGGCCACACGCTGGGCCCTCCGTCCGCCGACGCACGAGAAAACTTTCGGGTACCACCGCGCGGGGATTCTGGCGGCGTTTGTAAATGCCCTGTTGTTGGCGTTGGCGGCGCTCGCGCTGGCCGGCGAATCCATCGCCCGTCTGCACCATCCCGTCCCGGTCGCCACCGGGCTGATGATTCGGGTATCCATCCTGGCTCTGGTTATCAATGGAGGAATCACGTTGGCGGTCCACTACGGGCGGACCGATCTGAATGTCCGCACCATCTGGGTGCACAATCTCGGGGACGCTCTTTCGAACATCGCCATTCTGGGCGGGGCCTGGTTCATTCGCTGGACGGGAGCGCCTTGGGTGGACCCTCTCCTCGGAATCGGCATCGGGATCATGGTTCTCTGCTCAGCGGCCGGCATTCTTCGCGAAAGCAGCCACATCCTGCTGGAGGGATTGCCAAGGAATATTCGCCTGGAGGATGTGGCCGCCGCTCTGCTGCGCATTGAAAACGTCCAGGAAGTCCACGACATTCACATCTGGACGCTCGGTACGGATCTGCACGCTCTCTCCTGCCACGTGCGCATCCCAGACATGCACATGGAGGAAAGCGAATGCATTCTCGCCGCCATCGGCAAGATGCTGCAGCGGGACTTTCACATCACCCATACGACCATCCAGTTTGAGCGCGCCGGGCTTCCCGTCGAAGCCGGCCTTTACATGCCCGCGCCCGCAAAAAAGTCGCTGTCCTGAGCGGGACGCAGCCTCTCCGCAATACGATATCTGTTCACCGCTCAGCAGCAGTAGCGGCCCGTCCCGTGCCCCCGGCAACAGAATAATTCCGCGGAGCCCTCTGGCACCTTGGGCAGAACCAGCTCCCTCTTCCCGCCACCACGACGCGGCGGATCCGAGATTCGCAGCGAAAACATTTCAGGCCCTCACGGCCATAAACTCGATGGCGCCGCTGAAACTCGCCCGGAGAACCATAGGGGCCCACGAAATCCGAAATGGAGGAGCCTCGGAGCGCAATCGCCTCTCTCAACACGCCCCGGACCGCCAGGAAGAGCCGGTGAATCTCCTCCTCGGAGAGCTTCGCCGCCAAGCGTGCCGGATGAATTCGTGCGCGCCACAGGCTTTCGTCGGTATAGATGTTGCCCATGCCGCCGAGCACATGCTGATCGAGCAGCAGCGCCTTGATTCGGGCGCGCCGGCATTGCAAGGCCTCCCGGAACTGAGCCTCGGTGATCCCCAGCGGGTCGAGCCCCACCGCTCGCAGAACGGCGTCGCGCGCTTCTCCTTCAAGGAGTCGCATGCAGCCAAAGCGCCGGGGATCCGTGTAGCGCAATTCGCGGCCGTCATCGAGCGAAATGAATACGTGTGTATGGGGAGGAATGGGGGCCTCAGCCGAGCACACAACCAGACGTCCGGTCATCCCCAAATGAATCTGCATCGACAGCTCCTTCGCCTCTGCACCGCCGGGCCTCAAGCGGAGCAGAAGAAATTTGCCGTATCGCCGGATGCTCTCAATATGTGCGCCCGGCAGATTCCTCTCCAGCGCGGCCGGGTCCTCGATGAAATCCGTCAGGCCCAGGCGAACCAGCAGGATGCGCCTGCCAGGCAACACGGCCTGCAGGCCACGCGCGACGGTCTCGACTTCGGGCAATTCAGGCACGGTCCTCTCCTGGGAGAGATTGTATAGGAATGCCGATGCCGCCCATCTCCTGCCCGCAATTGGATTCTCCCGGCGAAGGACAGATTCAGGGCAGCGGGATGCCCGGGGACGCGACGATTCCTGCTAGACGCAGGATTTCGCTGTACTCCTCGTCGGTGAGGGGGGAGATCGTAAGCCGCGTATTTTTGAGGAATTTAAATTTGCGCAGCAGGCGGTCCTCGCGCATTTCGGCCAGGCTAACCTGCCGCGGCAGCCGCTCGATGGCCCGGAGATCCATCACCAGTCTCCTTGAGTCCGGGTCCTGCGGATCCGGGTACGGATCACGGCTCACCTCGGCGAGGGCGTACACCGCATGTTCACCTCTGCCGTGGTAGCAAAGCGCCCGGTCGCCCCGATGAACCTGCTTCAACTGGCGCAACGCATCCGGCTTGCTGCCGGCGTGCCTCCACATCTCCTTGCCCTTCACGAACAAAGTGTCCCAGTGATAGACACGGGGGTCAACCGACAGGAGCCAACGTCTTG
>JAJXZD010000187.1 GCA_021780215.1 Acidobacteriota bacterium | reverse complement strand
CTGCTACAGCCCGCTGACCGGCCTCTTCTATGTGAACGCCCGCGACAGCGGTGCGTACTACATCAAGGGCGAGCGCAAGATGGCCCCAGGAAATTCGGTGGGAGTCGTGGGAGGGGGCGGCGGAGGAGGCCGGTGGCTTGGAGGTGACCAAACGACCACTTCGATCCGCGCCTTGAATGCTGTCACCGGAAAGCGGGTCTGGAACTTCCCGATGATCGGAGACTCCTGGACGGGGACGCTGGTGACCGCAGGGAACCTGGTCTTTTCGGCGGACGGGGGAGGGAATTTCTTCGCGCTCAATGCCGAGACGGGTGCTCCGTTGTGGCATATCGAGTTGGGATCGGCGCTGCGGTCGAATCCGATGACCTATGCGGTGAATGGGAATCAATACGTGGTGGATTCGGCCGGCAGCGCGCTGTTCGCGTTCGACCTGCCCTAGGCGGAGGTTTCAGTCCCGGAGGCGGCGCGGAACGTTCGCTGATTTCTTGACAGCATCCCGGCCCTGCGCATAGCATCAGCGGTTGTTTGCAAGGCTGTGCGCGCAGGGGCGGAAAGCTCGGGCCCGTGCCGGGACGCGGAATGATGGTGGGGCCGGCACGTCTCCGGCAGTTGCCGCAAAGCGCCGCACATCGGAAAATTTTGAGGGGGGAGTGAACATCATGGCGATTCGCCCTTGGCATGCAGCCGGAATCATTTTGGCCGTTGGGTTTCTCGGGCGGGCTCCGTCCGCTGCCGCGCAGGGAATTCGACCAGTTCCGCCTCACCCGCCCCATCCAAAGGCGACGGCGGAGAGCATTGCGAAAGGGAAGGCCCTCTTTTCAGGCACGTGTGCCAACTGCCATGGAATAGACGGCAGTGGCGCCAATGGCCCGAATATACAGGGAGCGGCAAGAGCGCTGGGCCCTGAGGGCCTTTACAGTACAATTTCTGTGGGGGTAATGGGGTCGGGGATGCCCAGTTTTAGCGGTCTGGGAGCGGATAAAATCTGGCCGATTATTGACTACGTTACCTCGCTCGGAAACCACGGCGGCGAGACCATCGAGGGTGATCCGGCGCGTGGGGAGAAGCTGTATGCCTCCAATGGATGCGCCTCATGCCACATGGTGAACGGGCAGGGAAGCGACCGGGGCCCGGACCTGAGCAGCATTGGTGCGCTGCGGTCGGACATCTTTCTCAAGTCGGAGCTACAGGATCCCGGCGCCAACTTGCCGGTGGGCGGGAGTTCGCTGCTGGAGCGGACCCCGTACTCGAACTACGTGATGTACCACGTGGTCCTGGCGGACGGCAAAGAAGTGACCGGCATGCGGGTTAACGAGGACTCCTTCACGCTGCAATTGCAGGACGCGCAAGGCCATATCGTGTCCGTGGATAAGATCAAGGCCCGGAAGATCGAGGTTCTTCCCGGCAAGAGCTTCATGCCTAGCTATCAGGGCAAGCTTTCGGATGAGCAATTGAACGATCTGGTGGCCTATCTTTCCAGCCTGGAGGGCGCGCAATGAGAATCTGCAGATTGGTGTTTTCCGGCGTGGTGATGGGCGCCCTTCTCCTGGGTAGCCAGCTCCGGCTTGGTGCGCAGGATGTGCCTTACGAGGAGATTTTGCATGCTTCCAGCCACCCGCAGGATTGGGTGACCTTCGGCGGGGACTATTCGTCGCGACGGTTTTCGGAGCTGAAGCAGGTCAATACGCAGACCGTGGCCTCGCTGAAGATGGAATGGGTGTATCAGCTTCGCAAGCAGGGCATCTTTGAATCGTCACCGATTGTGACGGGCGGCATGATGTATGTGACCGAACCTCCCACAACCGTGACAGCATTGGATGTTCGCACGGGACGTCCGGTATGGACCTGGACCGCGCCTCTGCCGAAGCGCCTGCTCACGATCGGCCTGTTCCCCACGAACCGCGGCGTGGCCATCCTGGGAAATACCGTCTACGTCGCCACGATTGACGCGCATCTGGCCGCTCTCGATGCGAAGACCGGCGCGCTGAAATGGCGCGTGGAAATCGGCGACAACAAGCAAGGCGTCGCCATCACGCAGGCTCCGCTGGCCATTAACGGGAAGATTATCGTCGGTATGGGCGGCGGCGAAGCCGGCCTCCGAGGCTTCATTGACGCTTACGATGCCAATACTGGAAAGCGGATCTGGCGGCTCTACACCATTCCCACCACGGGAGAGCCGGGCGTGGAAACCTGGGAAGGCGACAGCTACAAATGGGGCGGGGCCACCACCTGGAACACCGGCTCCTACGACCCCGAGACCAACACGCTCTTCTGGGGAACCGGAAATCCCGCTCCGGACTGGAATGGAGACGCTCGCCGGGGAGACAACCTGTATTCATGCTCGCTGCTTGCCATTGATGCAAACACGGGCAAGATGAAGTGGTACTTTCAATTCTCTCCGCACGAAACCCACGATTGGGATTCTGCCGAGCCTCCCATCCTGATTGACGCGACCATCGACGGCAAGCCGCGCAAGCTGGTGGTTCAGGCAAATCGCAACGCTTTCTATTACGTCCTGGACCGAGAGACGGGCAAGTTCATCACAGGCACCGCATTCGCAAAGCAAACCTGGGCGAAGGGACTTTCCCCCGCAGGGCGCCCGATCGAGTTTCCCAATATCGATCCGACCACACAGGGAAATCTGATCTATCCGAGCATCACAGGAGCGGTGAACTGGACTAGCCCCTCCTATAGCCCGCTGACGGGACTCTTCTACGTCAACACACGCGAGATGGGCGCATATTATTTCAAGGGAAACCCTGTGATGGAACCGGCCAATCCCATGGATATTGGCGGCGGTGGCGGGCAGAAGACCATCGGGGGAGATAAGGCCTATAGTGCGGTGAGGGCCCTCGAAGCGACGTCGGGGAAGCTTAGGTGGCAGTTCAAAATGGTGGGCGACTCGTGGACCGGCACGCTGGCCACGGCCGGCGGGCTCGTCTTCTGTGCCGACGCCGAGGGAAACTTCTTCGCGCTGGATGCCTCGAGCGGCAAACCTCTTTG
>JAJXZD010000069.1 GCA_021780215.1 Acidobacteriota bacterium | reverse complement strand
ATATTCCATGCCGAGGCTTCTGCCGGCCCGTTTGGACGCAGCGGCTCCCAGCGCCACAACCTGCTCAATCTCGCTGCAAACATACGGATAGGTGCGGAGGTGGGCGAAATACCAGTTCGCGCCGCCGAAATACTCATGCGGCGAGCCCTCATTCAGCGGGCCGTACTTGCTGAAGACCCAAGACGTCCCTCCATACAGCTCAAACGTTTTGGGTATCACCATGTAAGACGATTGGACGTAGAAGCCGGAATCGCGGATGACGCCGATGGGCAGGTGCCCGGTGGCCGCGAAGTGGTTGAGGACGCGATAGTAGCCCTCGCTTTGGAGCCAGAAGCCATGCCACTTCATTCCGCCGTTTGCCGAGGCCAGGTTGTAGCGCACTCCCGTGACGGTGACGCCTGGAACCAGGGCGCCGGTGTCGAAGACATTCAGACTGTCCGCCAGGCGCAAAGTTGTGTTGTTGGGTGCGGTGCCCGGTTCGGTCTGCCGGACTTCGGGGCTGTAGGTGTATGCCACTCCAAAACGGGTAGCCAGCTTCTGATGGTCTTCGAAATCGCCGAAGCCTCCACGCGGACCGAATTCGTTTGTGGTCGGCATCCACACGAGCGCGCCGCCGTACGACAGCCCACGGTTGAGCTTGATGGCGGCCACGTCTAGGTTGCTCAGGTTGTTGCCCATCATCAGTTTGTAGTGCAGGCGCGGCAGGACCTCGCCAGCCGCGAATAGCCCCTGCGTGAAATACGGCCGGAAAAACTCGTCAGCCATCACGCGATCGTAGGAAGTCCAATATGGGTGCGAGCCCTGAAGGGATATCGTGCCGGGATAGGCGTTCCAGCCCAAGCCCAGATTGAAACGCTTGTTGAAGTTATAGGAGAGCGTGCCTCCGATCGCGTTCTGGTTCGTATCCTGCACTGTCCATAGAAAGGCCATGTAGTTGAATTTGGGGGAAAAGAGGTAGCCATATATCCAGATCAGCACGCGGTGGAATTGGAAGTCGTTTCGAGGAAACACCGGCAGCGGTCGTCCGAGATGATCAACTGCTGTCTGACTCGCGGGCAATTGATTGAGGTACCGGGCCACCATGTAACCGCTGATGTTCAGGTCGCCCTTCTCCGTTTTGGCTACGGTGAACCCCCTGCCCGGATTGAATTCGCCCCAATAGAGCGTGTCTGTCGACTGGCCAGGCTGCTGATCTCCGTTCTGCTGATTCTTCTGGCCGGGATTCGGAGTGGGAACCCTAACCGTTTGAACATCCGCCACCGCGGGGGGCGATGCGCCTTGTTCACTACCCGCGCCAGACGGCAGCGGTGAAGGCGCGACTGCGGTTTTGGTTTCGGCCGGAGCTGGTGTCGCGGCCGGAGATGCCGCCGATGCGGAGCTGGTAGCGGCAGGCACCGTAGCCGCAAGCTTGGCCTCGACGGCCGCCAGACGTCTTTCGAGATCCTGCACTTGTTGCTCCAACTCTCGTTCATGGGGAGTGGCGGGAGGCTCGGCCTTGCTCGCTGGCTTGTCCTGACTCGCCGCTTGTTCCGGACTCTTTTCCTGCCCGAAGGCGACAGGAGAGAAAGCTGGCCAGGCCAGGATCAGGGAGGCGCAGACGGCTCGTGTTGCAAACCACCGCCAAATCGAACGACGGTTGGGAGCATGCACACTGTTTGTCATTTCGCCTCCCTGGCCCCGATACCGAGCCTGACTGCACTCACCGCCCGGCTACTGCTTCCATCCGACCGAAGCCGGAGAGAACAGGTTGTAATTCAGCTTGTTGGCGACGTACGTGATCACGTCCTGCGCCTTTACGCTGTTGCCGGCCTCGTCTAGCGGGGGAGCGAAAACGGCAATCGCGCCCTTGCCGGGAACCACGGCGAGAATGCCGCCGCCGACTCCGCTCTTCGCGGGCAGGCCGACGCGCCAGGCCCATCCTCCCGAGCCGTCATCCAGGCCGGCCATCATCATCGCGGAGAGGATTTCTGGAATGTCCTCGCTTGGGATCACGCGCTCACCGGTGGCGGGATTGATGCCGTCGTTGGCGAGCATGGCGCCCATGCGGGCAAGCTGCACGGCATTCACGCCTACGGAGCATTCCTTGGTGTAAACGTCTACCGCTTGCGGCGGGTCGGAGTAGATGCGCTCGTACTTGAGCAGCAATGCCGCAAGCGCGCGATTGCCCTGATTGGTCGCCGCCTCCGACCGGTACACTTCGTCTATCAGAGACAGCTTTTCGCCGGCCGCCTGGCTGTAGAACGCCAGAATCTTGTTCCATCTTTCTGTTTCATTCGCGGCTGGAATCAGACTGACGGTGGCGATCGCCCCGGCGTTCACCAGCGGGTTCCCGGTGTGCGTCGGCATATCGGCCACGGCCAGCACCGAATTGAATGCACGTCCGGTCGGCTCGGAACCGACTTTTTGGAACACGGCATCGCCGCCCAGCTCTTTCATCGCGAGCGCGAGCGTGAACACTTTCGCAATCGACTGGATGGAAAAGGAGTATTTGACATCGCCGGTCGAGTACATCTGGTTATTGGTTGTGACGATGGCGATTCCAAACAGGTTCGAGTCGACTTTGGCGAGGTAGGGGATGTAATCGGCGTTTTTCCCCCGGTTATCGGTCTTGAACTTTTCGTAGGCTTCGTTGACAAGCGCCTTCACCTGTTCCGCCCGGGGCGCGACCGGGCTTTCATATTTCTGCTGGGCGGCGGCCGAAGCGTGCACTTTCCGCGCCATCGAACCATACGAGGCGAAACCTGCTGCGAATAGCGCCGCGACAATCAGCGCGCCGGCGTACCATTTCTTCTTCGACATGGCGTTACTCCTTCTTGTGTGCTAGCTGGCGCTCGACGGAATCAAAAACCAATCCACGTGAGACCATGCCCGCCTTTCAAATAACTCCTGGCCGGAACCTCATTCCCCGTGCTTTTCTCAGTTCGCTACTGGCTGGAGAAGGTGAAGAGTTTCGAATAGCTGTACTTGAACGAGAACTGGAGGCGGTTGTCGCCCACGCTGAAGCCGTCCCGCCAGTTGCTCCGCATGCCCCACTGGTAC
>JAJXZD010000041.1 GCA_021780215.1 Acidobacteriota bacterium | reverse complement strand
CATAGGCAGCTACAGCGCCACCGCCCCCGCTTCCGGCACCTGGATCATGCAACTGGCGGCGTTTCGCGCGGCGGGCAGCTCAACCGACACGACGCCGCCCACGGCTCCCGGCAATCTGACGGCAACGGGGTCGGTGGCCTCGGCCAGCCTGTCTTGGACGGCCTCGACCGACAACGTGGGTGTGGCCGGCTATTCCGTCTACCGCAGCACCACCTCCGGCTTTACTCCTTCGTCTTCGACCCTGATCGGCACCACCACGGCAACCAGCTATGTGGATTCCGGGCTGGCTGCGGGAACCTACTATTACCTGGTGACCGCCTACGATACGGCGGGGAATGTGAGCAGCCCCTCCAATCAGGCCAGCGCAACCGTTACTGCCGACACGACACCACCCTCGGCGCCCTCCAACCTGACGGCCACGGCGGCCTCCGCGACCTCGATCAACCTGTCCTGGACGGCTTCGACCGACAACGTCGGCGTGACCGGATATCTGGTGCAGCGCTGCCAGGGAAGCGGCTGCACGAACTTTGTGCAGATTGGGACAACCGCAGGAACGATCACGACCTATAGCAACACGGGGCTCACGGCCTCGACCAGCTATAGCTATCAGGTGCAGGCCACCGATGCGGCGGGCAATCTGAGCAGTTTTTCGAACATCGCCAGCGCAACGACCCCGGCAACCTCATCGGTTGTCACCTATGTGCAGGGAGCATACGCGACGCCGCATACGCCTCAAACCACGGTGGCTGTCAACTTCAATGCCGCGCAGGCGGTTGGCGACCTCAATGTGGTGGTGGTGGGGTGGAACGACACGACGGCGAGTGTGGGTTCGGTGGTCGACTCCTCGGGCAACACCTATACCCTGGCGGTGGGACCAACCCAGGTCAGCGGGAAGCTGTCTCAGTCGATCTATTACGCGAAGAACATCGCCGCGGCCGCGGCCGGAACCAACACCGTGACCGTCACCTTCACCCAGGCGGCGGCCTATCCGGACATTCGCATCTTGGAGTACAGCAGCGCCGATACGACCAGTCCGCTGGACGTGACTGCGGCGAATGTGGGCAGCAGCAGCCCGAGCAACAGTGGTCCGGTGACGACGAAGAATGCGACAGACCTGCTCTTTGGCGCGAATATCACCACCGGCATGACCAGCGGCCCGGGCACTGGCTACACCAGCCGGCTGCTGACTTCTCCGGATGGCGATATTGCGGAAGACGAATTCGTGACCGCCATAGGCAGCTACAGCGCCACCGCCCCCGCTTCCGGCACCTGGATCATGCAACTGGTGGCGTTCAAAGCTGCACCCTAAGCTGCGAGTCACCGTTACTAAGCTCGGCCGGAGGAAACATGAGGTCACGGTTTCTCCTCAAGACGAGAGCCTGTATTTCGACGACAGCTTCCCGTGTCCCATCCCTATGTGGGACTGCGAGAAGCGACTGATTCGTCTGGGCCGTCTATCCGCGCTAATCGAAGGGGGCAGACGAGGTATCTTGAAAACCGCCGGCTCTCTTTCCTTCCGCGCACTTGTCAGCATCGATTGCCTTGACCACATGGATGACCAGCGCGATGCTGGCTAAATGGCGTGTGTGGCCAGTGAGGCTAACCAATTAGATGACGATGTACAACAGAACAGCAGATATTCGGAGAAATATTCCGGACACTTGCTTATAGGTGCACATTGCCCGACGGGATCGGAATCGTCATCTATGAGGGCGAATAGGTCTCACATCTCTCTGTCCGGCCGATGCACCGCACAATTCGTACTCGCTTCGTAATCTCGTCATCATATGAAATTACAGCCGGCAGCCATCGCCACCCACAATCGACAAAATCGAGTCCTGGTGGACTATTTCAAGTGTCCGGAGGACTTCGCCGACATCGAGGCCCCCAACAAGCCTTCCATGGAGCAGGGCTTCTTCCGATTTGGAAGCGGCACGATATGCTACGGGCGTTGCCAGGCGCAGAGACTCGCGGCGTGCCCCATTGAGCCGCTCTTTGATGCTTCTGGCGCAGCAGAAATCGGCGGGGGCACCATCCGCCTTCCTTTTGACCTGACCGAAATCGTGGACAACTTGCGCAGGGAGCGATATGCGGTGGGCGAGTCCTCAAGCTCTATGGGCCTGCTCGCGGGACTGGAACACAGGATTTACTACTCGTTGCGCCCATGGATGCCGGCCACGGTCAGGCAGCATCTTCAGAGGGCATACCTCCGCGGATGGAATCGGTTGCAATTTCCCCAATGGCCAGTGGATTGCACCGTTGAAAATCTTCTGGAACAGTTGCTGATTCTTTGCATGCGAGCGAAGCGAATTACTCGCCTTCCCTTCATTTGGTTCTGGCCGGCCGCCGCACAAAGCTGTGCCATGATGACGCACGACGTGGAAACGAGCACTGGTTTAGCCTTCTGCCGGGAGCTCATGCAAATCAACGATTCATTTGACATTAAATCTTCATTCCAATTTGTGCCAGAAGTCAGATACAAGGTTTCTGACGAACTCCTTGACGAGGTTCGGCGTCGTGGGTTCGAAGTCAATGTTCAGGATTTGAACCATGACGGAAATCTATTCCGGAATCGGAAGGAATTTCTTCGGCGCGCCAAGCGCATCAACGAATACCTTCGCCAGTATAGGGCCAAGGGGTTCCGCTCTGCGATCATGTATAGAAATGCTGAATGGCTGGACGCACTAGAGGCAAGCTATGACATGTCTTTTCCAAATGTGGCACACCTCGAGCCTCAGCGAGGCGGTTGCTGCACCGTCATGCCCTATTTTATTGGAGGAATCGTTGAGCTTCCCCTGACTGCCATACAGGACTATTCTCTGCTTCGCATCCTGGGTGAATCGTCCATTAGGATCTGGAACGAGCAAATTGAATTGGTCAGGAGAAAGAACGGGCTGGTTAGCTTTGTCGTGCACCCGGATTATCTGAAGGGCAATCGGGAACTGACGCTGTACAAGTCCTTGCTGGGTCATCTGCACAGGCTCCGCGCCGAAGAAAACCTCTGGATCGCACTCCCGGCCGAAATAAATGACTGGTGGCGTGCGCGGAATCAGATGGAACTTGTCACTGAAAATGACAAGTGGCAAATCAGAGGCGAGCAAAGCGGGCAAGCGAGGATTGCTTATGCAATTCTCGAAAACGATCGCTTAACCTACGCCTTTGAACAGGATCGTTAGCATTCGCGGAAGGGATGAGGTGGAAGATTCCATCGTTCCACTGCAGGCTCGATGGCGACAGCGACTCGGAACGAGTCGTTAAGGAACATTTCGAGAGCCGCGGAGAGATAGGCCTCACTCAAGGAGGCGTGTATGAAAGGCGTCGTGCTGGCAGGCGGAACGGGCAGCCGGCTGAATCCGCTCACGCGGGTAACCAACAAGCATCTGCTGCCGATCTATGACAAGCCGATGGTGTATTACCCGATCCAGACGCTGGTCAACGCAGGGATCGAGGAGATTTTGCTGGTCACCGGCGGGAAGAATGCCGGAGACTTTTTGCGCTTGCTCGGCAACGGCCGCGACTTCGGTCTGAAGCACCTCAATTACACCTATCAGGAAGGCGAGGGAGGCATCGCGGAAGCACTGGGCCTGGCCGAATATTTCGCCGGCGGCGAGCCCGTCTGCGTCATTCTCGGCGACAACATCATCGAGAACAACATTCGCGCCGCCGCGAAAGCTTTTCAATCGCAGAAGGGCGGAGCGAAGATTCTCCTCAAGGAAGTCACGGACGCGCAGCGGTTCGGCGTGGCCGAGATTCGCGGCCAGCACGTCCTCGGCATCGAAGAAAAGCCCAAGGCTCCGAAATCGAATTATGCCGTCATCGGAATCTATTTCTATGACGCAACCGTGTTTCAGAAAATCCGGCGTTTGAAGCCCTCCGGCCGCGGCGAACTGGAGATCACCGACGTGAATAATTTCTACATCGAGGAGGGCAAGCTGACGTACGAAGTCCTCGACGGCTGGTGGACGGATGCCGGCACGTTCGAATCTCTCCTCCGCGCCAATAACCTCGTCGCTGAGACGGGGGCTAACAAGCTCAGCCCCGTTACGCCGCCTGTCCGAAAGGAAGCGGCCCGATGAAACTGCTGATTACCGGAGGCGCCGGCTTCATTGGCTCCAGTTTCATCCGGCATGTGCTGAGCCTCGGCAAAGGCTACGAGGCCGTAAACTTCGATAAGCTGACCTACGCCGGCAATCTGGCGAACTTGGATGCGGTCGCTGGCGATCCGAATTACAGTTTCGTGCGGGGAGACATCTGCGATCCGGCGTCCGTCGAGGCAGCCATGCACGGCTGCGACGCCGTGGTCCACTTCGCGGCGGAATCTCATGTGGACCGCAGCATCTACGAACCTTCGGCGGCGATCGAAACGAACGTCACGGGAACATTTGTCCTTCTGCAGGTCGCGCGCAAGTTGGGGATCCAGCGGTTTGTGCACATCTCCACCGACGAGGTGTATGGCGACATGGCTCCGGGGGCCTTCGCCACCGAGGATTCGCCGATACAGCCGAGCAGCCCTTATTCCGCATCGAAAGCCGCATCGGATTTGCTGGTGCGCTCCTATGTCCGGACATACGGCACCCCCGCGGTGATCACGCGATCTTCGAATAACTATGGCCCGTACCAGTTCCCGGAGAAATTTCTGCCCTTGCTCATCATGAATGTGCTGGACAACAAGCCGCTGCCCATTTATGGAGACGGGAAGCAGCAACGCGATTGGCTGCACGTGGAAGACAACTGCCGCGGCATTCTCGCGGCCCTCGAACGAGGGCGGGACGGCGAGATCTACAACATCGGAGGCTCCGACATCGAGGAGAACCTCACGATGGCCCGGCGGCTCCTGCATCTGATGGGAAAGCCGGAAACGCTGCTCTCCTACGTCCAGGACCGCCCTGGGCACGACCGGCGCTATGCTCTGCGGTGCGAAAAGATGGAGCGCGAGCTCGGGTGGAAGCCTCTGATCTCGCTCGAAGACGGCCTGCGCCAAACGATTGATTGGTACAAGTCCCATTCGGCCTGGCTTGCGGGAGTGCGTGGCGGCGATTATCTCTCTTACTACAAAAAATATTACGAAGACCGCGATTCGTCGCTCCACGCCATTGCGCAACCAGGCCACGGCGGGGCCAACTGATTTTCGAGATATAAATTGCCCGGGGCGTTGCAGGCAGGCCCGGTGGAAAGGAAGGCCCGCCACAGCGCCTCAGCGAGCGCAGGGATACACACTTCTTGCAACGTTTCGACACATCGCTTCCTGGCGTCTGCGAACTGCGGCTGAAAGTTTTCCGCGATGCGCGGGGCTCCTTCATGGAGACATACCACCGCGCCAGGCTTGCGGATCTCGGCATCACGGATTCCTTTGTTCAGGACAATCACTCCTGTTCCGCAAAGGGCACGCTGCGCGGCCTACACTATCAGCTTCGCCATCCGCAGGCAAAATTGTGCCGCGTCATTCAGGGCGAGGCCTTCGACGTGGCAGCGGACATCCGGCTCGGCTCGCCGCATTTCGGGAAGTGGACAAGCGTGCTGCTCTCCGCAAAAGAGCACAACCAGATTTATATCCCCGCCGGCTTCGCCCACGGCTTTCTTGCTCTAAGCGACGAGGTCCAGTTCCTATACAAATGCGGTGACTTCTACGACCCCGCGGATGAGCATGGCGTTCTTTGGAGCGATCCGGCTTTAGGCATCGCCTGGGCCTCCGCGAACCCCCTGGTTTCGGAAAGGGATTCCAAATATCCCCGGCTTGCCGAAGTTTCCCCCGAATTTCTTCCGCGCTATCCCCGCTCCTGATTTCGCGATCATGGAATTTGCTGTGTCCGGCAGGCGCCATTGCCTGCCTGGATTGTGCACTGCATTTCGCTCGTCTCCAGCTTTTCCTGCCACTCCTTCCCTTCTGGATCGCCGCTCCATCTGATCGCGTCCCCCTGCGCTTTCCTTAACTCCTTCACTTTGCTGGCCTCCGCTCTGCAGGAACTACGTGGCAGTCTGACTGTGTGTGTCCGGCCGTCGGGGAGCCGCATGAGGCTCGCAGCGCGTGCTAGAATTGGTTGTTCGGTCTCCCTGCCAGGGAGGGCCGAAGGGCACACGATTGGGACAAGTCGTTTCGCAAGGGCAGGTCATTGCCAGCCGGGGGGAGTGGAAACGCACCGGCAAGGGAGTGGTGTGCGTTTGCGGTGTTTTCGACCTGCTGCATCCCGGACACATTCGGCTGCTCGAACAGGCCCGGTCCCTGGGCGACATTGTCGTCGTGGCATTGCAGAGCGACGCCGGCGTTCGCGCGGCTGCGGCATTCCAGGGCGATTCTTCCGGCGATCAAACCCCCGATAACATACCGCGACCCGTCACTCCGGCTTCGGAGCGCGCGGAAATTCTTGCCGCCCTGGCCGCGGCGGATTATGTCGTCGAGTTCGACGAGCCATCACCCGCGGGATTCCTGGCTCGACTTCTTCCCGATACGCTTGTCGAAGGCGCCGAACCTGGTGCGCCCGCAGCGTCTGATTCCGAGGGCGAGGCGCTGCGCCGCGTGGGCTGCCGCCTCGTGCGTATCCCGCTTGAACCCGGATATTCGACCTCCCGCCTGATCCAGCGCATCGCGGGCTTGGGCGCATGATTCTCCCGATTGTCACAGAGCTGCTAGGCAGCATTGCGAGCCAGCCCGCCGTCGAAGAGACCTGCGCCAGACTGCGCGGCAAGCTCGGCGAAGTGCGGCTCGCGGGGCTGACCGATTCGGCGAAGGCGCTTCTGGTTCCCGTGATATCTGCGGAGCTGGACCGTCCAGCGATTGTGGTGGTGGACTCGAACCAGCGTGCCGAGGCGCTCCTCGACCCGCTCCGCTGGTTCTACCGTGCGGTCACGGGAAAGCCATCACAGCGGGTTGCCATGCTTCCGGCCCTGGAAGTCTTGCCCTACGAGGAGCGTTCCCCTCACGCCGACATCCTGGAAGCGCGTGCCGTAACGCTCTGGCGCATGGCCGCGGGCGAGGTGGACCTGCTGATTGCCCCGGTCGAGGCGGCGCTTTGGCGCATGCGCAATCCGTCCTACTACCGGGAAATCGCGAAGCGGGTTGCGCGCGACCAGTCCCTGGCGCACGAGGATCTGACCCGCTTTCTCACAGCCGCCGGTTACGAGCGGCACGCTCTCTGTGAGATGCCTGGGCAATATGCCGTTCGCGGGGGCATCCTGGATGTTTTCTCCCCCGAGGCGATGCAGCCGGTGCGCATCGAGCTGCTGGGCGACACCATCGAATCCATTCGCGCCTTTGATCCGAATACGCAGCGCTCCTCGAACCCCGTCGAGCGCGCCGATCTGTTGCCGCTGACCGAGTTTCAGGGCAGTGAGGGAGTGGAGCAGCCCGCAGGCACTGCGGAATCCCGATACGAGGACAATTTGCCGCCATACGGACTCGCTCCGGGCTGGGAATTCCGCGCGATTGCCGGCGAAGAGCGCAATGCAATTCTGTTCGATTTGGCGACGGATGCTCTGATCGTATTGGACGAGCCTACCGAAATCGAAGACGCGGCCAAGCGCTACCGCGCCCGGCTCGAAGCATCCTGCGAGAAGGCGGCGGACCCTCGACTTCCGGAGCCTGGCGGCTTCCTCTTGAACGAAGATGAGTGGTCGCTGGCATTGCAGCTTTTTCCCCGGCTGGGTGTGGAGAGGCTAGCTATTACGCAGGCGGAGGGGGCTCCTCTGGTGCTCGCCACGCAACCGACGACGCGGTATCACGGAAACATCACTACCTTTATCTCGGAGATGCGCAATCGGCTCGCGGCGGGAGAGCAGGTGATCGTGCCGGCGGCGAGTACGGGAGAGCTCGAGCGATTCGCGGATATCTGTCGCGAGTTTGAGCTGCCCTACCGTGTTGGCGAGATCGAGGAAAGCGCCACCGTGGCGCGCCTGGTGGAGGAAGGCGTGGGAAGAAGCGCCGCTGCGCTGGTGCTGGTCAAGGCGCCCCTTTCCGAGGGCGTGGCGTTCCCCGGAGGGCACCTCGTGGTTTGCGGCAATGCGGACCTGTTTGAATCCCTGCCGCCTCCCGAACGCCCGCGAGCCCGCCCCAAGACAGCGAGCTTCTTCAGTGACTTTTCCGATCTGAAGCCCGGCGATTTCGTCGTCCACACCGAGCACGGCATCGGGCAATTCGAGGGGTTGCGCCAGGTTTCCGTCGAGGGGGCCGCGGGCGAATTCATGCTCTTGAAATATGCCGGGGACGCAAAGCTCTACGTGCCGCTGGCCCGGCTCGACCTGATTCAGAAATACCGTTCTCTCGGCGGAGGCGAGCCGGCGCTGGATCGTCTGGGAGCGGGGCTTTGGGAGGCGCGCAAGACGCGGGTGCGCAAGTCCGTCGGCGACATGGCCGAACAGCTGCTGGCCCTCTATGCCGCGCGCAAGATGGCCGTGGGCTTCGCCTTCCCTCCCGATTCCCACTGGCAACGGGAATTCGAGGACGCCTTCGAGTTCCAGGAAACCCCCGACCAGCTGCGAGCGATCGAGGAGGTGAAACGGGACATGGAATCGGCCGTGCCCATGGATCGCCTGCTCTGCGGCGACGTCGGCTATGGCAAGACGGAAGTCGCGATGCGCGCCGCGTGCAAAGCGGTCGCGGAGGGCAAGCAAGCGGCCCTTCTGGCCCCAACCACGGTGCTGGCCTTCCAGCACTACGAAACCTTCCGGCGACGCTTCGCCCCGTTTCCCTTCCGCATCGAGATGCTCAGCCGGTTTCGCTCGGAGAAGGAGCAGAAGGCGGTCCTAGAGGACGTGGAAGCCGGGAAGGTGGATGTGGTGATCGGCACACACCGCCTGCTTTCGCGCGACGTGAAATTTCACGATCTTGGCTTGCTGGTCGTGGACGAGGAGCAGCGCTTCGGAGTGGCACACAAGGAGCGATTGAAGGATATGCGCAAGAATGTGCACGTGCTGACAATGTCGGCGACGCCGATTCCCCGCACGCTGCACATGTCTCTTGTCGGCCTGCGCGACATGAGCGTGATTGAAACTCCGCCGAAGGACCGCCTAGCGATCCAGACCACGGTGGCCCCGTTCGGCGAAGCGCTGGTGCAGCGGGCCATCGAAGAGGAGCTTGCGCGGAATGGACAGGTGTTCTTCGTCCACAACCGCGTGGAATCCATCGCCTCCCTGGCGCTAATGGTGCAGCGCCTGGCGCCGCGGGCGCGCGTGGTCGTGGGCCACGGGCAAATGCGAGAGTCCGAGCTGGAAAAGGTGATGCTGAAATTCATCCGGGACGAAGCGGACGTGCTCGTCGCGACCACGATCATCGAAAACGGCCTGGATATCCCCCGCGCCAATACGATTCTCATCAATCGAGCGGACCGCATGGGCCTGGCGGAACTATATCAACTTCGCGGGCGCGTGGGCCGTTCGAACCAGCGCGCCTACGCCTATTTGCTCGTGCCACCGGATGTTTCGCTTACCTCGATCGCCCGGCAGCGCCTGGCCGCGCTCAAGGAGTTCAGCGACTTGGGCGCGGGCTTCCGCATCGCCGCGCTCGACCTCGAGTTGCGCGGTGCCGGCAATCTTCTGGGCCGGGAACAGCACGGGCACATCGAGGCGGTCGGATTCGACATGTATGTCCAGATGCTGGAGCGTGCCGTCGCCGAGCGGAAGGGGGAGGCGGTGGCGCCCGAACGTCACGCCACTCTCAACCTGGGCCAGGATATCCGCATCCCGCCCGAATATATCGAGAGCGAGAACCTGCGCCTCCGCATTTACAAGCGCATCGCCGCGGTAGCCTCGGAACCCGAGCGCGAGGAAGTGAGCCGCGAACTCGCCGACCGCTTCGGCCCTCCGCCGCCGGCAGTGGAAAATCTCCTGAACTATGCGGTACTGAAGGCGCTGGCGGAAAAGCTGCTGGTGGCTTCGGCTGACCGCCGCGGCGACCAGATTGCCATCAAGTTTCACGACGATACTCCCCTCGCCCCCGAGCGCATCGTGCGGCTGCTGGGGAAACGGCGCGACGTCCGGCTGGACCCGGGCGGGACCCTGTGGCTGGCGTCGAAGAGCGGCAAGGGAAAACCCTTCGACGCGGTCAGAAACGTGTTGCTCGAACTCCAATCGGGGGGATAGACTTTTTGCGGAGAATTAACATGAAAGTACGAATAACCTCTTTTCTCTTGCCAGTAGCCGCGGCCGCCGCCCTGCTCCTGGCCCCGGCGCGGTGCCCCGCCCAGTCAAAGGGCGTGATCGTCGAAGACATCGTGGCGCGGGTAAACAACCAGATCATTACACTCTCCGACTATCAGAAGGCCGCGAAGGACCTGGCTGAAGAAGTGCAGCAGGACTGCCAGGGCTGCTCTCCCGATAAGCTGCAGAGCGAACTCGAGAATCGGAGAAAGAACCTGCTTCGTGACCTGATTGACCAGCAACTGCTGATCGCGCGTGCAAAGGATATGGACGTTCACGTCGAAACCGATCTCGTCAAGCGGCTCGACGAAATCCGCAAGCAGAACAATCTCGCAACCATGGACGATTTCCAGAAGGCCGTTGAGCAGCAGGGCATCTCCTGGGAGGACTATAAATCGCGGATCCGCGACGGCCTGCTGACGCAGGAAGTGATCCGCCGGGAAGTGGGCGGCCACATCGATATCGGCAACGATGAAGTGAAGAAATACTACGATGCCCACAAAGACGAGTTTCAAAGGCCGGAGGAAGTGGACCTCTCCGAAATTTTCCTGAAAACTACGGGGCAAAACCCGGAGGAAATCGCCGCTGTCCGCACCCGGGCGGAGGACCTGCGCAATCGGATCGAGAAGGGGGAGGACTTCGCAACGCTCGCCAAGCGCTATTCCGAAGGGCCCACCGCGAAAAACGGGGGTGAACTCGGCGAATTTGAGCACGGCCAACTCGCCCCGCAAATCGAAGACGCCGTGTTCAAATTGGACCGGAACCAGATCACCGATGTCATGCAAACCAAGACCGGCTTCGAGATACTGAAGGTCAACCAGCATTATCAAGCCGGCCTGCAACCACTCGACAAGGTGGAGACCGAAATCACCGACAAGATCTACCAGAAAAAGATGGAGCCGGCCCTGCGTGCTTATCTCGCGCAGTTGCGCGAGGAAAGCTACGTCCAGGTCCGGCCCGGTTACACCGACACGGCTGCGGTTCCCGGAGGAACGGTGATCCAGGAAGTTCCTCCCACGCCCGACACCCCGGCAAAGAAAAAGGGCAAGAAGAAGAATTCGTTGCCAAAGGCAAACGGTTGATGAAAAGCCAGTACGCCGCCGATCTCGCGGACGGCCAGGCCGTTTCCACGCTGTTTCTCGTCCGCGAGAAGGAAATCCGCACCTCGGCACGGACCGGAAAGTCCTGGCTCGAGATGAGCCTTGGGGACCGCTCCGGTTCGATTCCGGGAAAAATGTGGGATGGATTTGAAGCCATCGCGAAGACATTCGACCGCGATGACGTTGTGCGAGTCCGCGGCCGTGTGAAACTCTACAACGGCCGGGCCGAACTGACGCTCGATCAGATTCTCCCCGTCGCCGAAAACGACTACGACCTGGACGACTTCCTGCCGGCTACGCAAGCCGATGTCGAAAAGCTCTTTGCGGGCCTTCGCGCGGCCGTCGCCGGGATGAAGAATCCCTGGCTGCAGAAGCTGCTCGTGAGCGTGATCGAGGATCCGGCGATCGCGCCTCGCCTGAAGCGCGCTCCGGCGGCCATGTCCATGCACCACGCCTACCTGGGCGGCCTGCTCGAACACGTCTCCAGCCTGATCGAAATGGGAGCCGCGGTGGCGGCACACTATCCCGAGTTGGATCCTGATTTGCTGCTCGCCGGGGTGGTGCTCCACGACATCGGTAAGATTGACGAGCTGAGCTACACGCGGGCCATTGATTATTCCGACGACGGACGCCTCCTGGGGCACATCATGATGGGAGCCGCTCTGGCTCGCGAAAAATGCCGGGCCATCCCCGGATTTCCGGAACACCTGGCGACGCTCGTTGAGCACATGATCCTGAGCCATCACGGCTCGCACGAGTTTGGTTCGCCCTCCCTGCCGCAATTTCCCGAGGCCGTCGTGCTCCATTTCGTGGACGACATGGATTCCAAGATGGCGGCGATGCGCGCGAGCCTGACAGCCAGCGGCTCCGCCGGCGGCTCCTGGACGGACCGCAACCCTGCGCTGCGGCGCTCTATACTGCGCATCCAGGAATTCCTGTCCGGAACCTCCGGCGGACCGTCGGATCAGCCCTCGGCTCGAACCGCCGGCCGTCCGGCTCCACTGAAGAAAGGATGATCCCATGGCATCTGGCCCTCGTACCGGCGAGCGGCGGGCATCCTGGCGATCACCAGACGAACTCGCTCCACTCGAGCTCGACTGCATGAACACGCTGTGGCCCATGGGCGAAGGGACGGTCCGGGAGATTCGCGAGCGCCTGGCGCCTCGCCGCGCTCGCGCCTATACCACCATCATGACCATCATGGACCGGCTGGCGCGCAAGGGAGTGGTCGAGCGGCGCAAGGATGGGCGAAAGTACGTCTACCGTCCAAGATTAAGCGCGCAAGAGGCGCGCCGGAACGCGATCGCCCGAATCGTGAACGATTTCTTCGGGGGCTCGAAAGATTCCCTGCTGGCCGAGCTGAATGCCTCTCCCGATGCAGACCGGATTGTCCCTTCATGTGAGAAAGCGTCGCCGACAGAAACGGAACCCGCTCGGGAAATGAAAAACACGGGCGCATAGAGGATTACGACATCTACCATGCCGCTTGAAGAATTGATCGTTCGCGACCGTCCGATCCGCCCGGCGACGATCCTCGCGCCCATGGCCGGCGTTACCGACACTGTTTTCCGCCGCGTCATTCGCTCCTTGGGTGGATGCGGCCTGATCATGACCGAATTCACCAGTGCAGAGGGACTGGCACGAAAGGCCGCGCGCACGCTTCGGTACCTGGATTTCCAGGAGGACGAGCGGCCGCTGGCCGCGCAGATTTTCGGCTCCGACCCCTCCGTGATGGCCTCAGCGGCCGCGCTGGCGGAAGACCTCGGTTTCGACCATGTGGACATCAATCTGGGGTGCCCCGTGAAGAAGGTGGTGAAATGCGGAGGCTCGGGACTTTTGCGGGATTTGCCGCACCTCGAAAAGCTGTTTTGTGCCGTGCGCGCCGCTGTGCGCATTCCGCTGACGATCAAGATCCGTTCGGGCTGGGACGAAAACAGCATTGTCGCTACCGAGGTGGCCCGCATCGCAGAATGTTCCGGCATCGAAGCGATCGCTATCCATCCGCGCACGCGCATGCAAGGCTATGCAGGACATGCGGATTGGGGCATTATTCGCGCCGTGAAGGAAGCAGTGCGAATCCCTGTGATTGGCAATGGGGACATCCGCATCCCCGAGGACGCACTGCGCATGGCCGCCGAGACGGGCTGCGACGCGGTGATGATCGGCCGCGCCGCATCTTCGAATCCCTGGATCTTCAAGCAGATTGAGGACTACCGGCGGACGGGCCGTTACCGCCAGCCATCTGAAACCGACCGCTACACCCTGCTCACCGGCTATTTTCGCAGCCTGATCGAGGCCGACATGCCCGATGGAATCGGAAAGATGAAGCAGTTCGCCACCTTTTTTTCACATGGCGTCCGCAATGGCGGAGCATTACGCCAGGCGATTCACCACTCGAAAACCTCCAGTGAAATCCTCAGCCGCGTGGAGGAATTCTTTTCCGTGGCGGCGGCTCCTTCCGGCGAAGTGGCTGCCGACTGATTCCCGCGGCAGCCGGAAACCTCACAAAATAAAAGAGGCCCTGGCGGCCAAATCCTCCAACAGATCCGGCGGCCAGGGCCCTGATTCACTTCTGTCTAGCGGCGTCGCGGAGAGTCCGCTCTAAGTGAATCTACTGATGCGTGAAGGTAAAGTTAGCTTCCGCAGTCTCTCCAGCGCTAACGGTGACCTTCTGTTCCTGGGTTCCGAAGGTCGCCGTCCAGGTGGTGACGGTGTACTCTCCGGGCGGCAGACCCTTGATGGTGAATGTACCATCGTCTCCGGTTACGGCGTAGAAGGGGTTGCTGGTCACGCCGATGTAGGCGCTCATCCACGGGTGATCGTTGCAGTGAGCGCGGACCATGATGTCCGGATGAAAGAAGCGGTGCGTCATGGCAGGGGTACCGGGCTGCTGCGACTGGTTCCACTGCCGGTTGTTCTTGGACATGAAGTGAACATTGTGCGTGGTCGCATCATGCGAAACGATGCGCAGCGGCTGCCCCGCCATGATCCCGAGCACGTGCGGGACATACATGCAGCCCGTCTGGTCCAGGGTCACGGGAGTGGACGGCGCCTTATATTTCCCAGGAACTTCGGCAATGTAGACGAAAGCGTTGGGAAGCGTCCCGTTGTCATTTACCTCGCCGTCCTCTGCCAGGACGGTCTCGCTATGCTGACCGGCGCAAACCGGGTCTGACCGCATGTCGAGGGCGGCCCGCTTTAGCGCCGTTCCCGAAAACAGAACCTTGCCCGAAATGGTTCCGGTATTCTGGCTGGCCGCGCGCGCCCTGCCATGCCAACTTGCTCTTGCGGCCTTCGAGGACAATCCAAAGACACCAACAGATAATAGTGCGATGCAAAGCGCTGCAAATACAAGCAAACCCGACCTCTTCATGACCATTGTGATGCCTCCCGATCTTGGTTATTACGTTCCAGCTTTGCGGCCCTTATTATGAATCCCTTCAATGCATCCATGCGCGCACGCAAACCTCACGCACGGAATATGGTTCTCGGAACGATTATTGCCCTATGGGGCATTAGCGCCCCGAATCTTTGAACCTACTATAACCGGAATATAGCGCACGGAATAATGTATTTCCGCTCCCCACAGCCCTGGGAATGAAACTCCTCCGCGTCCGAAGGCACGCGGGACTCCAGCGGTCTCATCCGGGTCCTGGACTGCGTTTTATCCCCGTAAGTATGGGTCCAGCAGCCGATTTTACGCTGTGACGATTATCACGAAATAGCGTGCGGAGCATCACATGGCATGCAAGCCCGGCGCCGGCAGAAGCCGCCGCCGCAGTACTATTCGTTTCGGGTAATCAACAGCTGCTTATAGGCCTCACGGTGGCTGAGACCGCGTTCCCGCGCGGCTTGTTTCAACGCAGCTTTGAGGTCGCATCCTCGTTCCTTGACAATCTCCTCAACGCGGCGCGCCAACGGAATAGCACCTGTCCCACCACTCGTGCTATGCGTGATCTCGCCATCGGCCGGTCCGACCAGCAGAGTGATTTCTCCCCTTGGCGGCTTCTTGCGGGCGGCCGCGACCAGATCCTCAAGGTGGCCACGCAGAAATTCCTCGTGGATTTTGGTGATCTCCCGCGCAATCACGGCCGGGCGATTGCCGAGAATTTCAAGCGCGTCCTCCAGCGCGTCGAGCAGCCGGTGCGGCGCTTCATAGAAGGCCAGGGTCCGCGGTTCCCCCGCGAGAGCGCGCAGAGCCTTGCGCCGGGCCGTGGCGCGAGCGGGAAGAAATCCGGCGAATACAAATTCGTCAATGGGCATTCCGGAAGCGGCCAGGGCGGCCACGAACGCGGAGGGGCCCGGAATCGGCTCGACCGGGATGCCATGCCTCGCGCAGAGATGCACAAGGCGATATCCCGGATCGGAGATGCCGGGCGTTCCCGCATCGCTGACGAGCGCGACCCTGGCGCCCTGCTCCAGCTCGATGACGATTTCCGCAGCTCGAGTCATCTCGTTGTGCTCGTGGTAGCTCACCAAACGCTTCGAGATGCCGAAATACGAAAGCAGTTTCAGGGTCTCGCGGGTGTCCTCGCAGGCGATCACGTCGGCTTCCTTGAGCACGCGCAAAGCGCGCAGGGTGATGTCCTCGAGGTTGCCAATCGGCGTGGCAACCACGTAGAGGCGCCCCGCTCCCTTTTCGTTTCCCTTGGCTTCGCTTTGCGACATAGATTGGCCGGCGCGAACGGCGCGGCAGAATGAGCGTACGGCGCGTGGCAGTCTTTTGCAAGCCACGAGGCAAATCCGGACACAGCCGCACGGGTTTACCACCATGTAGATGGGGCAGGCTTTTTCTCTTTTTCGCCGCTCCCGCCCTGCGTTATGCTGCCTACTCACGCAACTGCGTTCTCGGAGAAATATGAGCAGCGGAAGCAGATGGGGAATCTGGCTGGGGATTGCGGCCCTGGCGCTGGCGGCCATCGGCGCGTCGTGGTGGACGCGGCGCGCGGCGGAGAGGTCCCTCAGCGCGGAAGCCGCCCAGGCGCAAAGCGAAGCGCAGCGGATTCAGGCCCAGGTGGTCCTGTTCACAAAACGCTCCGTACCATCCGGACAGCGCTTCAGAGACCTCCTGCAGGGCGCCGGTATCGAGCCAGCCACCGCAGCGCGCATGGCGGCTTCGGCGCAGTCGGTGTTTGATTTGCGCCGGATGCGCGCGGGCAACGAACTCGCCGTGGGGCGTTCGGTGCTTGGCAGCCTGCGCGAGGTTCGCTATTGGATTGAGCCGGACCGCGTGCTCGCGATTGAACCCGAAGGAAAGGATTTCAGCGCGGCGATCGAAACGGTCCCTATGCGGACTGAAGTTTCGGGTGTAAGCGGGGAGATTCGCGACTCGCTTTTCCAGGGCATCACGGACGCGGGGGAAAAACCCGAGTTGGCCCTGCGCCTGGCGGCCATTTTCGGGTGGGATCTGGACTTCTACACCGATCCCCGGCCGGGCGACACCTTCCGCGTGGTGGTTGAGAAAAAGACGCTGGCCAACGGTGAATTCTCTGAATACGGGCGCATCCTCGCCGCGGAGTACGTGAATGCCGGCCATGCCTATCGCGCCGTTCTCTTCCACGACGCACTGGGAAATCCGGCCTATTACACTCCCGACGGGAAATCCATGAAGAAGGCCTTTTTGCATTCTCCGCTGAAGTTCGCCGCGCCCATTACGTCGCATTTCAGCTATCACCGCTTCCATCCCATCCTGAAGCAGTACCGCCCGCACCTGGGAATTGACTACGGCGCTCCCACAGGCACTCCGGTGCAAACAATCGGCGACGGCCGGGTCATCTTCGCAGGACGAAAGGGCGGGGATGGAAACTTGGTGAAGGTACAGCACAGCAACGGCTATACGACGTACTACATGCACCTTTCCAGAATCCTGGTGCACAACGGGGCGCGCGTGGAGCAGGGCCAGCGGATCGGCCTGGTGGGCATGACCGGCCTGGCTACCGGCCCGCACCTTGATTTCCGCATCGAGCTGCACGGGCGCTTCCTGAATTTCGAGCGCCTGCCGCTGCCGCCCTCCAATCCCGTGGCCCGAAGCGACTGGAAGAAGTTCGTCGCGGCCCGGGATCAGGCCCTGGCCGAAATGCCTTCCCTGCTATCTGGAAATACGGCTGTCGCCGCCAACGCCTCGCCGGGCCGTCAGACGGCACTGCGATAGCGCTTCGCAATCAGGCAGGTCGGATCACCACATTTTGCACGACAGGTGAATAGGTGCGCGAGACCGCGCACCTACCTTCGAGGAAATTCCCAGAAGAATATCTCCCGGCGCCTACGCGTCAGAGTTTGACTTCCCAGGTGTCGCCCGCACGCAGCATGGTGGCCAAGTCTCCCTTGCCGCGCTTGGCCTGCACTTCGCGAATCTGCCCGCGGACCAAATCCTCATACCGCGGAACATTTTCCCAGGAGCGCAGAACGCCAATGGGAACGGGGAAGCCGGGGAGGTCTTCCATGTGGGCCAGCAGGAAGGCGTAAGCCGGGTGCTGAGAGTGCTGGTCGTGAACGAGCAGGTCCTTTTCGCTGATGCCGTTGCCGAGGGAGACAACTTCGAGTTCAAATCCATTGAGACGGATGCCTTTGTCCCGGTTCTTGCCGAAGATCAGCGGCTTGCCATGCTCGAGCTGAACGACGTGCTCGCTCCGCGCGTCCTTTTCGGTGACACCGTCCCACGCGCCATCATTGAAGATGTTGCAGTTCTGCAGGATTTCGATGTAGGAGGAGCCCTGATGAGCGGCCGCCTTCGTGAGCGTTTCCTTCAAGTGCTGCTGAAAGACGGCTACCGAGCGCGCCACGAAGGTCGCCTCGGTGCCGATGGCAAGGGAGAGCGGATTGAACGGGCGGTCGGTGGTGCCGAAGGGAGTGGATTTTGTCTTCTTGCCGATTTCGGAGGTGGGCGAAAACTGGCCCTTGGTGAGGCCGTAGATGCGGTTGTTGAAGAGCAGGACCTTCAAGCCTACGTTGCGCCGCAGCATATGGATTGTGTGGTTGCCGCCAATTGAGAGCGAATCGCCATCTCCTGTCACCACCCAGACGTCCAGCTCCGGGCGCGCCAGTTTCAGTCCCGTGGCGACGGCGGGGGCGCGGCCGTGGATGGTGTGAAAGCCGTATGTGTTCATGTAATACGGAAAGCGGCTGGAGCAACCTATCCCCGACACCACCACGAAATTTTCGCGGGGGATTCCAAGCTCCGGGAAGACGGACTGGACCGCCGACAAGATGGCGTAGTCTCCGCACCCCGGGCACCAGCGGATCTCCTGATCGGTCTGAAAATCCTTCTTCGTCAATGCCGGTAAAGTGGCCGTGGACATTTCTATGACTCCTTAAAAATTTCCATCCATCAATGGGCTGCGTTCAAGAGGCGGCGCCCAACATCTCCTCGATCTTGTTTTCAATCTCCGATTGTTTGAAAGGCTTCCCCTGAACCTTGCTGTAGCTTTGCGCGTCCACCAGATATTTCGCCCGCAACACCATCGCGAGCTGCCCAAGATTCATCTCCGGAACCAAAACGCGGTCGTAGCGGCCAATCAGCTCCCCGAGGTTCCCCGGAAGCGGATTCAGATGCCGCAAGTGCACGTGGCCGATGCGTCGCCCCTTGGCCCGCTGCGACTGCAGTGCCGCGGTGACCGGACCATAGGTAGATCCCCAGGCCACAATCAGCAGGTCGCCGGAGGAATCGCCCGCAGGCACCGCGTCAGGAACATCCTGCACGATGCGGGCAACCTTCTCCGCGCGCAGCCGGACCATCCGCTCGTGGTTCAGAGGCTCGTAGTTCACGTTGCCGGTAACGTCCTGCTTCTCGATCCCGCCGACGCGATGCTCGAGACCCGGAGTGCCGGGAACCGCCCAGGGCCGCGCGAGGGTTTCCGGATTGCGCCCGTACGGATGGAAATCCGCGGGATTCGTTTCGTAACGCACCGGGATTTTCGGCAGGTCCTCGATGGCGGGAATGTGCCAGGGCTCCGCGCCGTTGGCGAGGAAGCCGTCCGAAAGAATGATGACGGGAACCATGTACTTGATGGCGATGCGGCTGGCCTCCAGGGCTATCCAGAAGCAGTCACCCGGCGTGCAGGGGGCCAGCACCGGAATCGGAGCCTCCGAATTTCTGCCGTAAAGCGCCTGCAAGAGGTCCGCCTGCTCGGTCTTGGTCGGCAACCCGGTGGAGGGCCCGCCGCGCTGGACGTCGCAAATCACAAGCGGGAGCTCCACGGCCACAGCCAAGCCAAGCGCCTCCGTCTTCAGCGCCATTCCCGGCCCGGAGGTGGTGGTAATCCCCAGGGCGCCGCCGTAGGAAGCGCCAATCGCGGAAGTAATCGCGGCAATCTCGTCCTCGGCCTGAAAGGTGATCACGCCAAAGTTCTTGTAGGTGGAAAGCTCGTGGAGAATATCCGAAGCCGGCGTGATGGGATACGAACCCAGGAAGAGCGAGATGCCCGCCTGCTGCGAAGCGGCGACGAAACCCATCGCGAGCGCGGAATTCCCGCTAACGTTGCGGTATACGCCGGGCGCCAGCTTGGCGGGTGGAATTTCATACGTGATCTGGAATGCTTCGGTGGCTTCGCAGTAGCTGTAGCCCGCTTGCATGGCCAGCCGGTTCGCCGCCACGAGCTGAGGCTTGTTCTTGAACTTGTCCTCGATCCACCGGAGCGTGGCTTCCATGGACCGGTTGTAGAGCCAATAGCACATTCCCAAGGCAAAAAAGTTCTTGCAGCGGTCCACGCTCTTGTTGTCCAGCCCGAGTTCACGCAGCGCGGCGCGGGTCAGCTTGGTGAGCTCAACGGGAAACAGGCGGTAGCCGTCGAGCGAGTGGTCCTCGAGAGGATTCGAAGCCATCTGCGCCTTGCGCAAGTCCGTCTCGCCGAAATCGTCGAGGTTAACGATCAAGATGCCGTTGCGTTTCAGGTCCGGCAGGTTCATTTTCAGCGCCGCCGGGTTCATCGCCACGAGGGCATCTACGCTGTCCCCGGGCGTGTAGATATCGCTCGATGAAAAATGCACCTGGAATCCGCTCACGCCCGGGAGGGTCCCGGCGGGGGCGCGAATTTCGGCCGGATAGTCGGGCAGCGTGGCCAGATCGTTTCCGTAGAGAGCGACGGTGTTGGTGAACTGGCTGCCGGTGATCTGCATCCCATCGCCGGAATCGCCGCAGAAGCGAATCACGGCTCGTTCGATGACTTCTTTCTTGCGCTTAGGTGGCTGTATCGTAGTTGTGGCCATAAAGATCTCTAAATCCTCAATTCCTTATGATGATGCCCATTCGCCGCGAGTTTCCCCGCCCGCCATCCCCCTGCCAGACGGGCGCCTGCAAACCGAATTTGGGCTATCCAAAAGCCTAGCACACGGGAAAGGCCCCGAAAATCTCTTTTCAGGAGTTTTCCCGACGTGCTATCCCACTCGCAACGCCCAGAGCATCGACGCGGTGCGAACGCCAAGGGGGAAACACCGCCGGCGCAACTGACCTTTCACGCCGACAGCTTCTCAAGATTGCGCAGCTTGAATCGCTGCAATTTTCCCGTCGCCGTCTTCGGCAGCTCCGGGAGAAAAATGATCCATCGCGGGCTTTTGTATCCGCCGATGCTTTCCGCCACCCAATCCTGCAATTTGCGCGCGAGTTCCTGATCCGTTGAAATCCCCGGCTGCGCGACCACGCAGGCGGCCGGTTTGATGAGCCCATTCTCGTCGCTGTGTGCGACGACGGCGGCTTCGCGGACCGCGGGGTGCGCGATGAGCGCGCTTTCGACCTCGATCGGGCTGAGCCAGCGGCCATTGACCTTGAATATATCGTCCGCGCGCCCGGCATAGTGGAAGTAGCCCTCTTCATCCTGAAAATACTTGTCGCCCATGCGGAACCAGTGGCCCTGAAAAGCATCCTTGGTCCGCTCGTGCTGATTCCAGTATCCGGCGCAGAGTGAATCGCCCTTGATGAGCAGGTTGCCGATCTCGCCCGGAGCCACGACGCGGCCTTCGTCGTCCACGATGCGGGCCTCATACCCGGGCACCGGCTTCCCGCTTGAGCCGGGCTTCGCTTCCCCGGGGCGGTTCGAGATCACCATTTGCAAGGTCTCGGTCGAGCCAAGCCCGTCGAGAATCTCGACGCCGAATTGCTGCCGGAAACGCTCAAACAGGGAGGCGGGAAGCGATTCGCCGGCGGAGACGGCCAGGCGCACGCTCGAAAAATCGCATTCCCTCCCGTCCTCGCGTCGATGGGCGAGCAGCGCCGCGTAGTTCGTGGGCACGGAGAAGAAGAGCGTCGGGCGGCAGCGCTCGACCGTGGCGCAGACATTCGCAGGGGTTGGGCGGGCGGGGGATAAGATAGTCGTCGCGCCGCAATAGAGCGGAAAGTACCCCGCATTTCCGAGCCCGTAGGCAAAAAACAGCCGCGCGACGCTGTAGCAGCGGTCGTTGCTGTCCATGCCCAGAACTCTCTTGGCATACATCTCGGAGCAGACCACCATGTCGTGCTGGAGATGCACGCAGGCCTTGGGCGCTCCGGTGCTGCCGGAGGAGTAGAGCCAGAAGGCCGGGGCGTCCTTGCTGGTGAGTTCCGCTTCGAGCTCGGCCGAGGACGCCTCCATCGCGTCGCCCAAGCCGGGAAAGTCCTGCCGGCTCCCTCCCGCAACGATGATTTCGCGCAGGTGCTTCAGCCGCTCGCGCGGAATGGATTGCAGGGCCGGCAGCAGTTCCTCGGCGACTACCACGACGCGCGCGCGCGAATCATTCAGCAGGTGCTCGTATTCCCGGGGTTTCAGCAGGGTGTTCGCGGGCACGGGCACGGCCCCGATCTTGATCGCTCCGAAAAACGCGTAGAGGAATTCCGGAGAATCCAGCAGGAGCAGCAGCACGCGCTCCTCGGAGCGCACGCCGAGCTGGCGAAGCATGTTTCCGGCGCGGTTCGTCCTCTCGAGCAGCTGCCGGTACGTGACACGCTCCTCGCCCGATTCAATCGCAACCTTGTCGGCTCTCCCCTCGCGAATGTTGCGGTCCACGAATTCCGTGGCGACATTAAACGCTTCGGGCAGGGCGTTCAGGCGGTCCTCGATTGTTTCGGCGGACGCCAAACGAGACTCCTCAAACTTCCTACCAAAGTATACCATCCTCTCCGCCCGGATTTCTAGCGCCCGCTTGAATTGCCCCCCCCCGGCCGCCTGTTCTTGTTTGCGCGGCGGATCACAGCGCGGGCGATCTTTTCGCCTCTCGTGACAGCACCTTCGCAGATTTTAGAATCAGGCGCCACCTGTCCCGGGGCAGTGGGCCAGTTTGAATCACGCTGCTTTTTGTGCCCCAGCGAGAAGGCCGATGATTTCGGCAATCTCCCAAACATGGTCCGTAACACCAGCGGCCATCGCGGGAGTCACGCGCAAGGTCTGGTGAATACGGCAGAAGTTGTAGTGCATGAAATGGAGGGCAACGGCGTGCTGATGATTTTCAAGTTTCTTCGAGAACGCATTCGTCAGGCGAGTAAAGCGGCGCATCTGCATCCGCATGGTCAGATTCTGCCGTTCGACGAAGCTAGTAGAGATGTGTTTCCGATTCGGGCGCCCCTCAATCACGGTCGGCATCGCGCCGATGCACTGCGCGGGGCTGTACCGTGTTTCGTGCCCTTTCGGATCGGCACCGTACAGCTTGACCAGCATCGCGTAATCCACTTCCGTTCCAAACGCGAGTTCGACGGCGGTCAGATAAACGCGGTGCCCGTCCGTAGTCAACTGGACACGATTAGCAAGGCGGGATGCCAGATCGTACATGAAGTGTTGAGCGTTCCAGGCGCCTCGATCACCAACACGCCAGCACGGAACGAGCTTCGTGTCGGCACACAGCGCCGTCCACGTCCACACATCGCCATAGCCAAACTTGCCGCGCAGTTCTTCGGGAACGTTCTTCTCTTTGGCGTAGCAGAAGGACCAGATTTCGTCGCACTGGACTCGTTGGCACGGCAGGTTGCGGAGCGTTTTGTCTTGATACTCCGCACATGCCTGTCCGATGCGTGCCAGCAGCTTAATCACAGTGTCTTTTGCCACGCCTGTCATTCTGACCGTAGCGCGAATCGAGCTTCCTTCAACAAGAGCCGCAATCACTGCAATTTGGCGTTCAATTGGGAGGTTGTTCATGTCTAAGATTATGCCTAACCGCTCAAGCATTGTCAAGAGAAATCCTTATCCGCTCAAGCATGTGGTACACTGTCGCTTTCCGTCGAAATCGCCTGTAGTTGCTCTGCCGGAGAGGACGATGACTATCGCTGCTGGCTATGTCTTAGATGAGGGCGTTCTGATTTGCGCTGATACGCAGTGGACCTACGAGCAAGATAAGTCTAGCGACATCAAGATGTTTCGCCGGTCAACGGGCTGCCTAGATTTGCGATTTGCCGGTTCGGGAGACCGCTCAATGATTGCCGTGGGGATCGACATCCTGTGCGACCTTCTCGGCGATGAAGATAACGCTTTAAGGGGGATGGCCCTAGAGGGACGGATGGAGCATGCGCGCAGGGCGATTCGTGAGAAGAGCCTAGAAATCCATGAAAACTACTTTACGCCTGCATTGCAGACCAGCCCGAATTCCCAAATTCCAGAATTGCTGATCGGTATCCACTCTTCCGAGGGCGACGACAATGAAACGCATCTTCTCCACGTTAATTTTGCGAGCCTAAGCGTGGAGAGGATTGCGAACTACGAGTGCATAGGTTGGGGGGCCGCGCTGGGGCGACAACTGTCTCAGATTCTATACGACTATTATTACCCCATCGGGCTAATGGTGCCCGCCGCCCTGCTCATTTTAGAGGAAGTGAAAGACAAGGTACCCTACTGTGGCGGGGACACCCACGTCTATCGACTACCGAAGAAACCGGGGCAACTCCGCCGTCAAAACATATGGGATTCCAAGAAGATGAGAGAGGAATTCGAGGAAGACATGAGATTCGTGGTATCAGATGCCAGAGATATACGCCTTACTGATGCCGATTTTGAAAGCAAACTTGGCAGTCTTGTTAGCAAGCTAAGGAACGTGCGTGCGATAGCAAAGGCAAACCGAGAACCAGAGAAAGAGCCAGAATGACTATTTTTGCCACCGAGCTTTAGCCGCAGCCTGAGCGATTTGGCGACGCTTTTCGGGCGTGAGCTTTGCGGCACGAGCCGCACCGCCTTTGAGTCCGCCCTTTCGCCCCAGAGCGACGGCATGAGGATTCTTGCGCGGCTTGCGGGCATTTCGGGGTTGTGAGCCTGTGGCTTGAGCTACGACATTGAAAGCAGTGACGTTGGCATCTTTACTTGAACGCTTAGGCATGATGGGACTCAGCTTTGCACAATAGAGACGTCAAATCAAGGGGGCCAAAAGCTCAAACTGGCCCACTACCTGTCCCGGGGTACCATTGACTTTCGCTTTAGATTCGCCTACGCTGGAACGCGAGACGGAGCCCCCGCCCGATCGAATTTCGAGGGAGAGCTATGGCACTGACCAAGCGACAAAAAGAAGTCCTGAATTATCTCGTCAGCTTCCTGAACAAGAACGGATACTCGCCGAGCTTCGAGGAGATTGCCCACGCCCTGAAGCTGACCTCTCTTGCGACGGTGCACAAGCACCTCTCGACGCTCGAGCGCAAGGGCTTCATCCGCCGCGGATACAACCAGAGCCGCTCGATTGAGATCACCCAGCTTCCCAAGCCCGTGCGCGAGGAGATTCTCGGGCGGCAGGCCGTCGTTGAGTTGCCGCTAGCCGGGCGGATTGCCGCCGGCCGCCCGCTCGAGGCGGTCGAGGAACGGGAAACCATTTCCCTTTCGGACTTTGCCCGCAAGCCGAACACCTTCGTGCTCCAGGTCAAGGGTGAATCCATGCGCGACGACCACATTCTCGACGGCGATTTCATCGTGGTCGAACAGACTCAGGTGGCCAACCCGGGCGAAATCGTGGTGGCGCTCGTAGGCGAGGACGAAGCCACCGTCAAGCGTTTCTACCGCGAGCCTGGCGGAAAGATTCGCCTGCAACCGGCCAATGCCGCCGTGGCCCCGATCGTCGTGCCGGCGACGGACGTAAAAATCCAGGGCCGCGTGGTTGGGGTTCTTCGCAAGTTCTAGCCCGCCATCGGAGCCTATTTCGGAGCCGGAACATACCGGCGGCTCGCGTCGCTCCGTTTGGCATGGAGACTCGCCCTCGCGCTGAAACTCCTTCGATAATTCCAGAAAAATCCGCCACTGTACTTCCTCCTGTGCCAGGTACAGGTTTGCACTGGCACTTAGTACAGCATTGCTTCCCCAAGCACACGTGTGCCACTTTGGAATTGGCATGCTTCACGCGCCGGACTAGATTGATAGCCCCGGTCCTGCAAAATGAACTTGGTTTAGCGCATTGGGGCCCAAAGCAAGGAGGAAAGAATAAATGTGGGGAGAGAAGAAGCAGGGAACTCCCGCTAGGTCGCCGCTTCCGCAGCCGCCTAGAGAAAACGTTACACCTGCACCAACAATTTCTGGGGAGGCGAAAACCATGGCACCTATGGAGTCTGCATATCCCGCGGCTACGGCCAGCAGCAGCAGCGGCATGGCCCGGCTCGGAGCAAGCCTGCATGTGAAGGGCGAAATCACCGGCAACGAGGATCTGGCGATTGATGGAAGCGTGGAAGGATTGGTGCACCTCGAGGAGCGCAAGCTGACCGTGGGCGCCAGCGCCCGTCTGACCGCCGATGTCATCGCCCGCGAGGTCGTTGTCTACGGCAACGTCAAGGGCAATCTGCGCGCGCGTGACCGCATCGAGATCAAGAAGGACGGCTCGGTCGTCGGTGATCTCACCACGGCTCGGATCATGATCGAGGACGGAGCCTACTTCAAAGGCTCGATCGAGATTGACAAGAGCGGCGACGCGACCGAGAGCAGCGATCTGGACAAGCCGTCGTACGCCCGGGCTTCCCGGAGCGCTGCGACAACCAGCTCTGCTCTGTAGCTGTTCGAGAAGTCAACGGGTGGCGGGCCGGCCTGCTCTCTCAGTGCTGCTGGCGCTGGGGAGCGTCCGGTGCGGCTCGCCGTCCGAATTTTTCCTGGAGTCTTTCCATAGCGCCCGGAGCCGATCGGCATTTCCGCGGATGCAGGCTTTCCGGCGCACCCCCGTTCAGGCGAGCCGCACGACGTAGTCCCCATCGGCGGGCTCGAATCTGAGCTTGTCCTCTCGCGACAGCCACCCAATGGCCATGAAGAAGAGGCTCTGAGGCACATTGCTCTCTTCCAGGAGCGCCGCGAATGGCAGCGGGCCCCTGCACGAGAGAACCTCCCAGACGGCGCCGGCGGTATCTCCAATTTGATTGTGGGTCAAGGCGTACTCTCCCTTCGACATCTGGCGCCGAAAGCGTTCCAGCCAGCAAAGCGCCGCCGCATGGCAAAGCATGCGCTCGAAGTCTCGAGGATTTGCCGGCGAAGCAGCCCAGGAATTGGCAATCAGGCCCATGGGGAGATATTCTTCGCGGGCATGTGACCGCAGAATGAAGCGCGCGTTATATAAGAGTGAATCGTGGCCGGTCCGGGCGGATGGCGGGCGGAGCAGGCCGTCTCTCCCGATTCGCCCGGGAGCCTCCGTTGCCGCATCCGTGGGGTGTATGCTACCTTTTCACTGGGTCCTGCCGTTCCAAATGCCCATGGGGAATCGTTGACGCCGGTTCGCACGAAAGGCAAGCGCTCCGCTGCGCGTGTCCCTGGCGGGGCTGCCGATGCCAGCGTTGATCTCACCCGCCTGCTGGATCTCGTTGCCGCATTCCCGCGCCATACAATCGCCGTCGTCGGGGATTTTGTGCTCGACGGGTTCGTCTCCGGCGAAATTGCCCGTGTCTCGCGGGAGGCGCCTGTGCTGATTCTCCGCCGCCGGAGGATCGAGTCTTATCTCGGGGGTGCGGCCAACGCGGTCAACAACCTGGTGGATTTAGGAGCACGCGTTTTCCCGGTGGGTATCGTCGGCGACGACGCCGAGGGCCGCACGCTGATCGAGAGTTTTCGCGCAAAGGGGGTGGACGTCTCCCGCATCCTGCGGGTCCGCGGGCGGACCACTCCCACCAAAACGCGCTTCCTCGCCGGCTGGAGCCATACGACGGAACAACAGGTGCTGCGGGTGGACCACGAATCTTCAGAGGAGATTCCCGCGCCCACCCGGGAATCGCTGGCCCGCAAGGCCCGCCAGGCCGCGCGCCGGGCGGACGCCGTGCTGGTATCCGATTACGGCCTCGGCGCAGCAACCCCTGATATAGTTCGCGGGCTGCGCGCAAAACGCATCACGCTGGATTCCCGCTATCGCATGCTCGATTATGCGGGCACGGGGGTCTGCGCTGCCACCCCCAACGAATCCGAGATCGAGGACGCCTATCATCAGCGGGTCGGCACAGACACGCACAAGCTGGAAGCCCTTGGCGAACGCGCCCTGGACGACCTGGGCTTGTCCTGTCTGGTTGTGACCCGAGGCAAGGACGGGATGGCCGTTTTCGAGCGCGCTCCGGCGGACCGCCGCGAGGCTCCACCGCCCCGGCACATTCCGATCTATGGGTCGGATACCCCCGTGGACGTCACCGGCGCGGGAGACACCGTCATCGCCGTGTTTACCCTGGCGCTGGCTGCGGGAGCGACGTGCCTCGAGGCCGCGCACCTGGCCAATTATGCCGGGGGAATCGTGGTGATGAAGCGGCGGACGGCCACAGTTACGCGCGCGGAACTGGATGCCGCGCTGCGCCGCGAGGCCACTGCGCAGCGCTGAGCGCCAAGCCCGTCTGGCCAAGCCAAGCAGAATGGACACACGCGAAAAAATCCTGTCTCGCGAGGGACTGCGCGAGGTGATCGAGGAGCACCGGCGCGCCGGTCGCACCGTCGTGTTCGCCAATGGCGTTTTCGACTTTCTTCATGCCGGTCATGTCCGCTATTTGCAGGCGGCCCGCGCCGAAGGCGACCTGCTCGCCGTCGGCGTCAATTCGGACGCCGGCGCGCGAAAGCTAAAAGGGCCGGGCCGCCCGGTCCTCACCGAACGCGCCCGGGCAGCATTGGTGGCGGCACTCGAGGCCGTGGATTACGTTGTCGTCTTCGACGAGCCGGATGTCAGGGCCCTGCTCCGCGAGCTGCAGCCGGATGTGCACGCGAAGGGGACCGATTACACGCCCGAAACGGTTCCCGAGCGCGATGTGGCCGAACTGCTCGGCATCCGCGTTGCCATCGTCGGCGATCCCAAGCAGCACTCGACCACCCGCCTGCTGGCCAGCCTGCGCCGGACCCACAATGGCTGACCCGCGGCTTCTGCTCATCCGTATGGGCTCGTTGGGTGACGTGGTCCATGCGCTGCCGACCGCGTCGGCGCTGCGGGACTCGTTTCCCGGCGCGCGCATTGACTGGGCCATCGAGCCAAAGTGGACACGAATCCTGCTCGGGAATCCCGGCATCAACGAACAAATCCCCATCGACCGCAAGAGCGCGGGCGGCATCGTTGCGGCGGTGCGCAGGCTGCGCGCCGCAAAATATACAGCCGCGATTGATTTCCAATCGCTGTACAAATCCGCCCTCGTGGCCT
Organism: Acidobacteriota bacterium; assembly: GCA_021780215.1. Lineage (GTDB taxonomy): Bacteria > Acidobacteriota > Terriglobia > Acidiferrales > UBA7541 > Palsa-295. The sequence continues at coordinate 19,106 of JAJXZD010000041.1, read as the reverse complement.
TGGCATCGGGGGCTCGGCGGCGGATCGGATTTCCGGCAAGTTATGCTAGAGAAGGATTGGCCGCGCGTCTCTATACCGACTGCGTGCACCCGCGCGGCGCGCACAAGGTCAGCCACAATCTCACGCTGGCGGAGTATGCCGGCGCCCGCCCCTCGCCCCCGCGTTTTCCGCTGGCGATTCTCGATGAGGACGAGAATCGTGTGGATCATGAGCTACGATCCATCGGAATCCGTGATTTCTTCGTGTTGAACCCCGGGGGAGGCTGGCGCTCGAAGTGCTGGCCGCCGGAACGATATGGCGATCTGCATCGCCGGCTCGTAGAACGCTGTGGATGGCGCGGCATCGTGTGCTGCGGGCCCGGCGAGGAGGAACTGGGGCGGGAAGTGGTCCGAGCGGCGGGCCAGCCGTCCCCGGCGTTGTTGCAGCTGGGGCTCGGCCCTTTGCTGGCGCTGCTGCGGCGCGCCCGCTTCGTTGTCTCGGCGGATACAGGCCCCCTTCATCTCGCCGCGGCGCTGCGCGTCCCGGTCATCGCCCTGTTCGGCCCTACGGACCCTTCTCGCAATGGCCCATACGGGTGGCGCGCGTCGGGGGGTGTAGTCTTGAGAAATCCGCAATTCGCAGAGACCACGTACAGACGCGGAGCGAACTATTCTCCTTCCATGCTCTCTATCACGGTCGAGCAGGTTCTGGACGCTGCCGAACGCTGCACACAGGCACACTCACACTCATGAACCGTCCAAGGAAATTCTGGATGCGTTGGCGCGTGCGCGCGGGATATCCCCTGGCGGTCGTCTACTGGCTGCTGGCGCACCCGGTGGCCCGCTCGATTGCCGCCGGCGTGGGCGTTGCACTCCTGGGACTGATGGTTCGGACGGTCGCATCTGGCTATCTGCAGAAGGATCGGAGCCTGGCCACCGCCGGGCCCTACGCGCGCACGCGCAATCCGCTCTATCTGGGGAGTTCGTTGATCGCCGCGGGATTCGCTATCGCCGGAGATTCCTGGAGCGCAGCCGTCCTGCTCACCGTCTACTTCTCAGTGTTTTATTACGCGGTGATGCGCAACGAGGAGGAGGATCTCCGGGAGCGCTTTGGCGCGCCCTATGTCGAGTACGCCGCGCGCGTGCCACTGTTCTTTCCCTTGCTTCTGCCCGCAGCGGGCGAGAAAGCGGAACAAGCGGCTCAGCCCTCCCAATCGTTCTCCTGTGCGCAATATCGCCGCAATCGCGAATACCGGGCCTTTATTGGTACCTTGGCAGCATTGGGAACGCTGTGGCTGCGCGCGTGGATTCGCACGCGATGGGGATTCTGAGGCAGACCCGGCGCTACTGCAGCCCGTACACCGCATGCATCATCCGCTGGAATTGCGGCCGGTAGATCAAATCGAAGGTTCGTTCCTTGCCGGGAAACATTTCAAGAGCGGCGCGGCGCGTGGCGGCGATCATCTCCGCGGCTTCCTCAGCTGACATATCTCCCGAGGCGATGGAGTCAAGCGTCAGGCGAACCAGAATCCGCAGCCGCCGGATGCGCCGGCTCTCTTCGTCGACGGCTTCCTGGCTGGGGTTGATTGCTTTCACTGATTCGGCAGCTTCCATGGTGGCCGCGGCAACAAAATAAATTATGGACTCAGCCGCGTAAGGGCGCAATAGTACTTGGGCAGAACGCCGCTGCCGGAATATTCCGGGGCGCGACTTCGGCGATGAAAAAGCCGCATCCAGGTGAACGCATTATCGTGGCGCATACCGCCGGCACGATGGCCGAGGCAATGGTCATTCGCGCACTGCTGGAAAGTGCCGGAATCCCCTCCCCCGGTTCCGCTTCCCCAGACCCGTTCCCCCTGCGTGAGCCTCCCGGGGGAACCCACGGGGTCGAGATTCTGGTTCGCGAATCGCAGGCTGGCGAAGCGCGCAGGCTGATCGGGGAATATCTCAAGGACAACAGCGCCGACAGCAATTCCCCCGAGCAATCAGAGGAGTAAAGCTTGTCCGGGCGTGTTATTGCAGTTCTCCTCTGACATAACTGCTGGCGGACACCTTTCGGCCATCCGTTTCCACGGTGACCGCGCCGTCGCGATCGGTTCGAAAGAGCTGGATTTCATCCTGCTCGTATCGCTCGACAACGCTCTGCGACGGGTGCCCGAACGGATTCGTGGCTCCCACGGAAATCACCGCGATGCGCGGCGCAACGGCAGCGAGAAAAGCACCGGTTGAGGACGTTCTGCTTCCGTGGTGAGGCACCTTCAGAAAATCGGCGGACAGCGGCGCGCGGTCGGCGACGAGCGTCTCCTCAACCTGTTGCTGAATGTCTCCCGCCAGCAGGAATCGCTCGCGCCCATCGGAAATGCGCAGGACGAGCGAATCGTCGTTCGAAGCGGCCTCGACAGGCCCGCGGTCCGGAGGCCAGAGAATCTCGCCTTCGACGCCGTCCCACGCAAACATTCCGCCCTCGGTCCAATGAAGGATGGAAGCTCCGCGTGAGCGCGCCTCCGCGAGCAAAGCACGATACGACGACGATTCGACGTCGCGCCCGACCCACAGTTGTTCGATGTGGAAATTCGCCAGCACGCTGAAGAGTCCGCCCAGATGGTCCCGATGCGCGTGAGTGAGAACAACCACGTCGATCCGCTTCAGTCCCAGCGACCAGAGAAATGGCGAGACGGCTTCCTCTCCAACATCCGTACCCGCCCTGAATCGGCCCTCCCATTGCGATCCGGGAAGGCCCCCGCCATCAATCAACATGGTCCGGCCGTCCGGGAACGCCGCAAAGATGGCGTCGCCTTGCCCAACGTCCAGGACCGTGACCCCAAGTCTTCCGGGAGCAATCTTCGGCGGGAACGGATAGGTGGCTACCAGAATAGTGAGCACGGCAAGCGCGGCCGCCGCCGCCCACTCCTGGGGTGCGATGGCCGGAGGCATCTGCCTACGCGCCGCGCGGCTCCTTCTCTCCAAGACTGCGGCTCGCGCGGCAGCGGCCAGGCAAGCCAGCAGCAGGAGGAAGCTGATCAGCAGCCAGAGCGGCGGTCCTGGAATGCGGTAGGACGCCCTTGGGATTGCGCTGAACCATTGCATGACCGCAATCAGCGCGCGGGCCAGCGCTCCGAGAACCCTGGCCAGCGCCATGGCCAGCGGGCTCCACAAGAAATGTCATCAGCAGCGTCAGAAAACCGAGCGGAACGATCAGCCCCGTCAGGAGGACGGCCGGGATGTTGCTCGCTGGCCCGGCCAGACTCACGCGATGAAAGTCGCGTGCGAGCACAGGCATCATTCCCCATTGAATGACTGCCGAGAGAAGCACCACGTCCAGCAGAATCAGTCCCGCGCGCACCGGAGCAATGGCAAGCTCGTCCGCGTGCTCCGCGAGCCGCCGCGGAAGCCGTGCAGCAAGATAGTTCGCGGCGGCGCGCAGCTCTATCCGAAACTGCACCACCTTCGGAGGATGCGCGCCGTCGCGCGTCATGTCTCCCAGATGACGCAGCCCGGCGAGGTAGGGAGCTGTGCACCGCTCCATCCACGGCAGCGCCAAGCCTGCGATAACACCTGCCGCCAGGAAGGAGAGCTGAAAACTCGAATCTATCAGCGAGGAAGGCCTCCAGAGCAGCAGGGCGAGCGCCGCCAGTGCTACCGTGTGCAGCAAGTCCACCCGCCGGAAGAAGATCCTCGCACACAGATAGAATGCCGCCATGAGCGTGGCCCGCAGAATCGGGGGGCGATCCTGCACAATCCCGGCATACGCCGCCAGCACCATGATGGCCGCAACACTGGCCACGGCCGACGGAAATCGCAACCTCCGGCATATCCACAGGAGAAACGCCGCCAGCGCGCCCACATGCAGCCCCGCGAGAACCAGAACGTGATACGCGGCGGTCTTCTGAAAAACGGTGACAATGGAGGAGTCAATGAAATTGCGATCGCCCAGCAGCATGGCCCGGAGGACCGCGGCGCGTCTGGGCTGCCCCGGAAAGAGGGCGTTGAGCCGCGAAAGCAGATCGCCGCGCGCGCGGGCCAGCCATTGTCGTGCGGTTGGACGAGGGTTTCCGATCCGCTGTAGCAGCTCTCCGCTGCGCAAGGAACCTGTCAGGTCCACCCCCTGCCGCGCAAGATAGCCGCGCACGTCAAACGCGCCAGGATCGAGGAAATTGCGCAGCGGTCGCGCTTTCAGCAGGGCTTCCACACGGTTGCCTGCGCGCAATCCTTCCGGGACGCCCGCCGCATGCGGTCCGCGGTACAAATTTATGCGCAGCCCGCCACGCAGAGGCACGACCCCGCCCGGGGCCTCGACCTGATCGAGGTCCACTTCATAGCGCCAGCCCCAGGGAAGCGCCATCGGGTCCTCACGCAGACGGCCCTGCCAGCGAAGCGGCTCGCTCATGTCCAGGCGTCCTGAGGAGATGAGCCGGGACACATGATCCGACGGCATAGACGCCCGCTCGAAGTTCGCTGCCAGCCCGCCGATAGCCAACCAGGCCGCCAAGGCTGCTACCCAGCCACCTGCGAGCCTTCCCCGCCAGGTGGCGATTCCCGCCGCAACAAGGCACGTCGCGCCCGCCGCCAGCCACAGATTGGTTGCGCCGGGACGCACAAGGGCAAATGTGATGCCCACGCCAAACGCCGCGACAATCCACAGGCCCGGCAGTCTCATGGAATCCGCTGCAAGCGAACCACACTCTCAATGTGAAAAGTCTGCGGGAACATATCGAACACACAGACCTCGGAAATGGCGTATCCCGCGGCCGTGAACGCCGCGAGATCTCGGGCGAGCGTCGGCGGATCACAGGATACATACGTGACGCGCTCCGGGCCGATGCGCGCAAGGTGCTTGATGATTCCCGGCGTCAATCCCGCGCGAGGCGGATCGAGCACAGCCAATTCCGCCTTCTCGTGGCATTTTCCCAGATATCGTTCGGCGTCCATGGTGTGAATCTCTATCGGGGGACGCGCGAGGCCCCCCGTCTCTCCGCCGGATGCGCCGGCATTCACTTCGAGATCGCGGGCCGAAGCGGGATTTTCCTCGACGGCCACAACGCGATGGAAACGCTCTGCGAGCGGCACCGAAAATAGTCCAGCCCCGGCGAAGAGATCGAGGGCCAGACCGCCCTTCTCTTCGCGCTGCGTGACTTCGCGAGCCAGTTCTCCCGCGAGGAACCGGTTCACCTGAAAGAACGACAAGTGCCCCACGCGATAGGTCCGGCCGTCGGCCTCGCAGGTCACATAGCCCGGCCCATGCAGTTCCATTCGTTCGCGGGACGGGTCGTGGAAGAGCAGGCTTTCCATTTCCGGCAATAGGCCGCGCAGCGTTTCCGCCAGCTCCGCCGGCCGCGCCGGGAAACCGGCGAACGTGGCAGTGACGAGCAATGCGGAGTCGCCTGCGCCGGCGAACGCCTCTATTTCCCGCAGCGTTCGCGGTAGAGCGCCATGATCGAGAGCGGAGCGCAGCGCGGCAAAACTCTTTGCAAGCAGGGGCGAGAGAATCGCGCAGCTTTCCACGGCGCAGAGCGCCGTAGAACCTGCGCGAAAATAGCCGATCCCAAGTCCTTCCGCGGATGCTGGCGCCTGGCCAGAGGCGCTCCGCGAACCTCGATCGGCAAGCGGACGAATTTTCCACTGCGCTCGGTTGCGGTAGCCCCACGGCGGCGAGGGATGCGTTGCGATCTCACCGGGCCATTCGATCCGGCCAATGCGCCGCAGCGTCTCGCGCAGAATTTCGGCCTTGAAACCGACCTGAGCTTCATACGGGATGTGCTGATAATCGCATCCTCCGCAGACGCCGAAGTGCGGGCAGCGGGGAGCGATGCGGTCCGGCGAGGCCTCGAGCGTCTGCTCCAGCCGCGCGCGGACGAATTTCTTCTTTTGCTCCGCCGCGGTGGCGCGAACGCGCTCGCCCGGGAGGACGTAGGGCACAAAGATGGTGGCGCCCTCGTGGTGGGCCAAGCCCTCGCCGCCGTAAACCAGCTTCTCGATCTTAACGTCCATTGCCGCCATGGGCCGGAAGGCCGGCGCGCTGCTTAGCTGAGGTAAAAGAGGCTCAAGCGCGGCACGCCAAACTGCTCGAACAGCCGTTTCTGAATATACTGCCGCTCAATCTGCGCCAATTGCGCCGCGGACATCTTACGCCGGTATACGGCGAGCGCCCGATCCATTTCGCGGCGAATTCCCAGTAACACTTCCTCGCTTGCGTCCGCCTCGAGGACGGCGGCCAATTTCTCCTCGAGCACGGTGAACCGGCGCTCGATGTCCTCGAGATCGAGCGATCCCGGCGTATCAAGCAGCGGAGCGATTTCCTCGGTTCGCTTGGCCATTTCCTCAAGCCTCTCGGCCAGCACAACGTGGCTGGCCCGCTGCTTTTCAGCGGCGGCGCGCAGGCGCTCCGCACTGCGAGTGAGATGCTTACGGAGCTCGTCCCGTGAAAACGGCTCCGCCGCAGGCCGTGTCGCCACGACTTCCGGGCCGGTGCCGGCCGAGGCCTCCTGCATTTCGGCGGCAGCGTCGAGCACTGCATCCACGCAGTAGGCCAGGCTTTTCAGCTTCCGCCCTCCCGCGGCCCGCCGCGAGCGCTCCCAACTCTCAAACGCGCGGTCAATTCCCTTGAGCACCGCGGCCAGAGGGATGTTTGCTTTCTGCCACGTTTCGACAATCGCCCAGTCCAGCGGAGACACCAGCAGGTGCGCGCCGCGTTTTCGCCAAAAATGCTCTTCGATCTCGGTGAAATAGTTGAAATAGTTGAAGGTATCCATAACGCTCCGGCGGAAAGCGTGCGGCTGCGCTCTCGCTGCGCCGGCGGCCGCCCGGCCCCGACTTAGCCGGACCGACCGGAAACGGGCTTCTTCCGGGGAGACTCGCCGCGCTCTCGCGAATCCGGCTGATTTCGCTCCCAGAGGATGCGCAGGCCATCGAGTGTCAGAAACTCGTCCACCGTGTCGATATGGCGCGAGGCGCTGCCAATCAGCGAAGCCTGGCCTCCCGTGGCGATCACCCGCGTATTGGGGCCCATGACCGCCTTCATGCGCCCCAGGATTCCATCCACGAGGTCCGTGTAACCATAGAAAAGCCCTGCCTGCATGGACGCAACCGTATTGGTGCCGATGACTTTTCCCGGATCCTTGATCTCGACGCGAAACAGCCGCGCCGCCCGGGCAAACAGCGCGTCGGCCGAAATCCCAATTCCCGGCGCGAGTACGCCGCCCAGATACTCTCCGCGCGCGGACACCGCATCAAAATTGATGGCCGTCCCGAAGTCCACGATGATGCAGGGCCCCCCGTACTTTTCGAACGCCGCCACGCTGTTCACGATCCGGTCCGCGCCCACTTCCTGCGGGTTGTCGTACTGCACGGGCATGCCGGTCTTGATTCCCGGCTCAACAAAGAGCGCATCGTGACCAAAATATCTCCGCGCCATTCCCGCGAGCGTCGCATTCAGCGGCGGCACAACGGAGCTGATGATGATCCCGCCTATCTCGCGCGGCTCGAGCCCCGCCAACGTGAAGAGATCGCGGGTCAGGATGCCGTATTCGTCCACGGTCTGATCGCGGGCCGTGGTCAACCGCCAATTGGCGATGAGCTCGCGTTCGCGGAAGACGCCCAGCACAGTGTTCGTGTTGCCCGCATCGAGCGCCAGAAGCATCAGGAGGCCTCCGCCACGTCGCCGGAAAGGACCGGCTCGATTCCGCGTCCGTCGTCCCGAGCCACGCGCAGCACGCCGCTGGGTTCGAGCCCTGCCGTCACGCCGGTGAAACTTTCGGCCGCGGTCGTGATCCGCACGCGCTTCCCCTCAAAATAGCTGGACACCTCGGCAAACCGCCGCAGGACCGGCGGCGCGCCTTGGGCGAGGAACTGATTGTAGTAGTGATCCAGGGCGCGCAGCAAACGAACCAGTATCTCCAGCCGTGAATGCGCTTTTCCCGTCTCGATGCGCAGGGAGGTGGCGATCTCCGCCAAGTCTGCCGGCATCCGCGCCTGGTTGACGTTCAGGCCAATTCCGATCACGGCGTAGTGCACACGATCGGGCTCCGCGCGCATCTCCGTGAGGATGCCGCCGAACTTTCGGCCGTCTGCCAGCAGGTCATTCGGCCAGCGGATGTCGGGGCGCGCGTCAAGCTCGTCCCCCGCGGCGTCGCGCGCCGCCAGGCCCGCCAGCAGGGTGAGAAGTGGGGCTTGCGAGGGAGGAATCGAAGGCCGCAGCAGGATGCTGCAGTAGATTCCCGCCGATTTCTCCGAGGTCCAGCGCCGGCCGGCACGCCCCCGCCCCGCGGTCTGCTCCTCGGCCACCACCACGGCCCCATGCGGCTCCCCCGCTTCTCCCAGGCCCATGGCTACGCTGTTCGTCGAATCCACCTTGAAGAAATGATGGATGCGCCGCGAAAAAGAGGTGCCGCGCAGCCGGTGGCTCAGAAGTTGCGGGACAAGAATGTCCGGGACGCGCTCGATGTGGTAGCCGGTGCGCGGGTGGCCCTTCACGCGCACGCCGAGAGCGCGCAGTTTCTCGATCCAGCGCCATACCTGCTGACGCGTGACGCCGATCTCCTCGGCGATCTTCGCCCCGCTCACCACAATGGTGGAATTTTCCGCCAGCAGGGTCAGCAGCGCGTCAATGCGCCGGTCGGTGGTGCCTGCCAGCTCCGCCATGCGTTTCGTTGCCATAAGGAGGCCCGAAGAATACTCGACGCGCCCGGCGCCGGCAAGGCGCGTCCGGCGGCCCTACGATTTCAGAAGGGCCAAATGATCGTGTAACTTGCTGAGCTCCGCCCGGCGTTCGGCAAGAGTGGCTTCAAAGTTGCGCACCACCTGCGGCGGAGCCTTGCTGCGGAAACTGTCATCGGCGAGGCGCTGCTCCTTCGCCTGGATGTCATTCGTCAGCCGCACAATGTCCTTTTCCAGGCGGGCAATCTCCACCTGCACGTCGCCGCGTTCATAGGGAACCAGCAGATCGAACTGCGCCGTCGAGCGGAACGCGGTGCCGGCTGGATCCATGGGCGCGTCGAGGATGGAAAGCTCGGAGAGCGAAGCCAGCCGCTTCAGCGGATCGAGATTTTCCTGCACCAGCGCCAGAATCCAAGGGCTCCCCGAATAGAGACTCGCACCGACCTTGCGCTTCGGATCCACTTTCATTTCCGCGCGAAGATTCCGTGCGGCGATAATGATTTCCTGCAATGCAGCCATTTCGCTTTCCGCGGCTGCATCGGCCCAGCCGACACGCGCCTCTGGAAAGTGGTCGAGCGCGATGGAGCGCGCCCCGGCAGGCTGGGGCAGGCGGTGCCACAATTCCTCGGTGAGAAAGGGCATGACCGGATGCAGCAGGCGAAGCGCTGCTTCCAGCGCCGCAAAGCTATTGCGCCAGGCCGCCAGCGCCGCCTCGCGATCATCAAAGGCCAGTTGCGGCTTCACCCATTCGATATACCAGTCGCAAAAATCACCCCAAAAGAACTGGTAGATCGCCTGGCAGGCCTCATGAAACCGGAAGCTTTCGAGCGCGGCGCTCACCTGAGCCGTGACGCCCGCCAGGCGCGAGAAAATCCAGCGATGTACAAGCCCGCCTTCGCCGCGCACCGGATACGGCGCCGCCGCGCGGATTTCCGGCGCGGCCAATGCCTCGAGCGCCAGGCCGCTCGCCTCCATCTTCTCGAGGTTCACAAACAAAAACCGCGCCGCGTTCCAGATTTTGTTGGCGAAGGCGCGCGCGCCGAGGATGCGGTCCTCGCTGAGAATGACGTCGGTTCCCGGGGCGGCCATGCTCGCGAGCATGTAGCGCAGGGCGTCGGTCCCATATTGCTGCGTGAGCTGGAGCGGATCCACGCCCGTTCCTTTCGTCTTGGACATCTTGGCGCCTTCCGCCGTGCGCACCAGGGAATGCAAATAGAGCCTGCGAAACGGGATCGTTTCGCTCTCCTGCATCTGCGCGGGCGCTTCCGTCCGCGCGCCACGCCGCCCAGAAAGGTGCATCCCCATCATGATCATTCGCGCGTCCCAGAAGAACAGGATGTCGTACCCGCTGATGAGCAGGCTGGTGGGGTAGAAGCGTTTCAGATCCTCGGTTTCATCCGGCCAGCCGAGAGTGGAAAACGGCCACAGCGCGGAGCTGAACCAGGTGTCGAGGACATCCTCATCCTGCGCGAGCCGGGTGCTCCCGCACTTCGGGCAGCGGGCCGGGACGCCGGCGGCGCGCGCGCGGTTCTCCGCAATCTCGACGCTCGAATCGCTCGCCGGGATCATCTCCCGGCATTCGGCACAATGCCAGATGGGAATGCGATGGCCCCACCAAAGCTGGCGCGAGATGCACCAATCCCGGATGTTGCCGAGCCAGTTCAGCAGAATGGTGCGCTGGTTTTCCGGCACCACTTCAATCGCGCCGCGGGACACCGCCTCTCTGGCCGGCTCCGCCAGCGGCTGCATCCGGCAGAACCATTGCGTCGAAAGGCGCGGCTCGACGATGGCCTTGCAGCGGTCGCACAGGCCTACCGCATGCACATGCTCCTTCACTCCTTCGAGCAGACCCAACTCGCGCAGATCGGCCACGATGCGTGCGCGGGCAGCAAAGCGCTCCAGCCCCGCGTACTTCCCCGCGTTCGCGGCCATGTGCCCATCGCTGGTCATCACGTCAATTTCGGGAAGGCTGTGGCGCTTGCCGACCTCAAAGTCGTTGGGGTCATGCGCCGGAGTGATTTTGACGACTCCCGTGCCGAATTCGCGGTCCACGTACGAGTCCGCGAGAATGGGAATCTCGCGGTTCATGAGCGGCAGAAGAACCTTTTTGCCGATGTAGCCCCGATAACGATCATCATCGGGGTGGACGGCGACGGCCGTGTCACCGAGCATCGTTTCCGGCCGGGTGGTGGCCACGACGAGAAAGTCCGCCGAACCGACGACCGGATAGCGGAGGTTCCATATCTCTCCCGTCCGCTCGTGGTGCACCACCTCGAGATCACTGATCGCCGTCTGGCAGCGCGGGCACCAGTTGACCATGTACCGCCCGCGATAGATCAGCCCCTCGCGGTACAGCCGCAAGAATGCCTCGAGCACGGCCCGGTACAGCCCCGGCTCGAGCGTGAAATGCTCGCGGGTCCAGTCGCAGGACGCACCGAGACGAATCATCTGCTCCTTGATCGCCCCGCCGCTCTCCTTCTTCCATTGCCAGGCCCGTTCCTCGAATGCTTCCCGGCCCAGGTCCTGGCGGCGGACGCCTTCCTTGGCAAGGTGGCGTTCGACGACGAATTGTGTGGCGATTCCCGCGTGGTCCATGCCGGGAAGCCACAGCGTGCGGTCGCCTTTCATCCGATGCCACCGCACCAGCATGTCTATCTGCGTGTGTTCCAGCAGGTGCCCGATATGGATTGTTCCCGTGATGTTGGGCGGCGGAAGCGCGATCGAAAAAGCAGACCCCGAGCGTGAATTTTCCGCGCGGTAAATCTTCTCCGCGAACCAGGCCTGCGCCCAGCGCTCCTCGATCTCCTGTGGCTGGTAAGCCTTGGGGATTTCCTGCGACATGGACTCCTTCATGCGGTGCTGAACTCTCACCGAAGTGAAACATTCAATATAAGGGGCAGTCGAGCAGAGCGTCAATCGTCAGGCGGCCGGCAAGATGCGCGGAGTAAGGCCTGGGATCGGATGGGAGAGACTGGGTCCTGGACAAGGAGAGCGAACGCGGCGGCCGAGCGCCTAGCGTGCTCTCTTTCCGGTCTCGTCGTGCAGAAGATTCTCAACCAGAGGCTTCAGCACGGCCTCGGAAAACAGGTCGTGAATCTGCGGCCCAAGTTTTTCGAGTACCTTCTGCACTACGGCATCTACTGTGGCAGAGTCCGGTGCATGCTCGCTGCTTCCATTGGGGCCGGATTCGCCAGCGTGAGAAGGCGTCAAGAACGGGATGTCCGCCAGGGCCTCGCGGCTGGCGGGGGGCTTCGTCGGGACGCGTTCATCCGCCTGCTCAGCGAAAGAAGGCGGCATGGGCGGCACACCCTCAACAGACGCTGAAGAATGCTGGCCGGTTGATTCCTGGACCGAATCGTCTTTGGTCTCCTGCGCGAAGAATTCATACGCCGGCTCGACTGTCTGCGTCTGTGCGCCGTATTCGGAGGCGCCGACAGGCTCCTCATCCTGTAGCAGGGGCTCGGGCGTCACGTGAACGGCGGGTGGCTCGACCAAAGCCGGATCCTTGAAAGCGAGGTGCGGGGCCTCATTGGCAGCGTCAGGCTCAAGCTCAGGTTCGAGTCTTGCGGCCGCCAGAGGAGAAAAAGTCTTGGCTTCCTGCCCTGGTTCAGACACCTCGGCAACGCTGGCCGAGGATGTGCCGGGAGCAGAATCATCCGCGAAGAAGCTTTCCTCCGCAGGAGGGGGAGCTGGGGGAGCCTCCGCCGGAATCGGTCCGGCAGCCGACTCTTCCATCGTCCCTGGCTCCTGTTGCAGCTGAGTCAGAGTGTCCATCCATCCGCCGCTAGGTAAGGAGGACGGCGGCGCCACGGCATCCATCCAATGCGTTGTCTCGGCGGCGAAGTGCGTCTCGGGCTGTATTTCCGCACGCTCAGGCGATGTCTCCGGCAATGCAGGCGTCGGTTCGGGCGCCGAGGATTCGGCTGGAGCAAAGAAATCAGCGGCCTGAGGTTGAGCCGGAGCGGCGGAGGACTCGATCTGCGCGTCCATCGGGTCGTCTTCCGCCATGGCGGACTCGACTGGCTCCGAAAGCCGAACGCGCCTCGGCGGATACTCTCCCTCCGATGGGAAATTCACCGCATCCAGATTTTCCGTTGAGGGGAAGGCTGCCTTGTTCGCCAGGTCTTCCGGTACATCGAAGTCCATGGCCGAGCGGCGCCAGTCGTGAGAAGTCACCGAGCTGTCGAATTCTTCCTGGGATTCATTCTCAGGCTCGGCAAGCAACTCGGTGGGGTTTGCGGGAACGGATGCCGGACCGTCGGACTGGGAACCGCGCTTGCCGGATCCATATCCGTAAACGATCGCTGCCTCCTCCTGGCTTGGTTCCGGAAAATCCGGCAGAGGCTTGGGCTCGGTGCGGGCCGGGATTTCCAGTTCCGGAGGCGGCTGCGACTGGGCAACTTCCTTGCTAGCCTTTGCGCTGGCGAGTTCCGCTGCTAGCTTCGGGTTGCGCTCCAAAGCCGACGTCACCATGGCAATCAGCGGGTCCGGGGGGACGAAAGGCTTTTTCAAGACCCCATCGGCGCCCACACGCCGGGCTTCCTTCTCATCGAGGGGATCAAACGCCCCGACCAGCAGAATGACGGGAATGTGCGCGAAGCGCTGGTCCTTCTTGACAAACTCGCATACCTCGTAGCCATTGCGCACCGGCATGAAGATGTCTGCCAGCAGCAGGTCGGGATTGACATCGGAAATCCGCCGCACGGCCGCTTCCCCATTGCCGACCGAGACGACATTGATGCCGCGCTCCTCCAGCGCCAAGGCGACCATCTTCTGAATATTGGTGTTGTCATCCGCAACCAAAACTTTGGGCACTGGAATCCCCTCTTGGCACGCGCCACGGGCACCGCCCGCGGACTACGTCTATTCCAGCACTTCCCAAAGTGGAGCGTCAACGAAGTTGAGAGATCAGGGTGCTACAGTTGTTAGCAGGGGGTAAGGGCCGGTCCTACCAGGGGATGGCCTTGTGAATGCCCTTTTTCTTCTTACTGCTCGATTCGGTCTTGGGGTCGCTCTTGCTGGTCTTCTTGGAGGCTGGCTTGGCGCCTCCAGCCGCAGGGGCGGATGCGGCTTGTGCAGCAGCCCCCTGGCCCGCCGGGATAGCGGCGGCAGGACCGGGACCGGCCGTCGGGGCGACGACCGCATTCGACCCGTTGGAATTCTGAGGTCCTGCATCCGACAGCATCGAGGGGATGGGACTTAGCGGCGCTACAGGCGCGGCAGCTGGCGGCGCAGGAGTCGCTGCCGCAGTACTGGTGCTTGCGTCCGCGCCCGCCGCAGGCGCGCTGGCTGAATCGGCAGCTGCAGAATCAGAGGCAGGTGCGGCAATGATCTCCGCCGCCGCTGTGGTGTCGGCCGCATCACCCGAGGTGTTGTGCACCGGCTCGGCCTCCACAGGAGTCGTATCTTCATCCGCAGTGTCCCCGGAATTGGCCGCTGGCGGTGGTGGAGCAGCGGCCACCTCAAACTGCGGGCCTGACGCTCCTTGCTTCAGGACGTCCGTGGCGGAGAGGACGTCGTCCGGAGGATTGAGATTAGGGCTTCCCGCACGAGCCGCGCTCACCACGTTCGGCTTGGAGAAAATCAGATCCTTCGGGAAGCGCGTCAGGACGAATTCATGGTGCTGCTTCTCATAGCGCTGGTCCTGAGCCATGCGCTTCTGGGCGTTGGGGTCCGGCGAAGGCACCGGCATGCTCATGGCCGTCAGGCGGCTCTTCGCCGCGCCAGCATGCGCGGAAAGCGGGTAATCGCGCAAGAGGCGGTCATAGCAGCGAGAGGCTAGGTCGGCCCAGTGATTCTTGTCATCCTCGTTCTTGGAAACCTGCCGGGCCCGCATGTAGATATCGCCGAGCATCCACAGGGCGTCGTCACTCCTGCTATAGAGCGGATACCGCTCGGTCACTTCCATCAGGCGTGCGGCGGCGGCGGGATAATCGGGCTTGGCGTAATAGTATTTGCCGATTTGAAACTCGCCGTCGGCCAGCACTTCCTGTACGTCGCGCAAATCCTGCTCGGCCTTGGATTGCAGGGGGCTTTGCGGATACTTCAGGAGAAACGCCTGAAACTCGTCCTCAGCGGACTCGGCCTGCGACGGATCGCGGTCCGATTTCTCCATCATTTTGTAGTGCGCCATGCCCACCTGCATCTGGGCGTACGCAGCCTCGTCCAGGAAGGGGAAGAAAACGATGAAGCTCTTGTAGGCATCAATGGCCTGGGTGAGATTCGAGATGCCGCCTTCTTTGTAATAGGAGTCGGCAATGCCCAGCTTGGCCTTGGCCAGATATTCGCTGTCCGGATAGGTGTTGATCAGGGTTTGGTATTCGAGCCGCCCCTCGGTGTACTTCGAATGCTTCACCGCCGCGACAGCGCGGTCGTAAAGCACCTTGTCCGGCTCGGCCGAAGAGTCCGCATCAGTTTGGGCGCCCTTCTTCTTCTTTGCTTTTGTCTTGACCTTCGTGACTTTGATCTTGTGCTTTGCGAAGGCTCCCGGGCCCAGCGAGCCGACCAGGGACACAGCAAGGAGGGCGATCAGCCAACGGCTCACGATTCTGGAAGTCCGGCTCATCGCATCTCCCTTCTTCAAGCTCTCACACCCGCTGGCTGATTGCTTCCGTCGCGACCCGCCGCATCCGGCGAACCGCATCGGCCGGATCCGCCGTGTGGAAGACCGAAGTCCCCGCCACCAGCGTGTTCGCTTCAGCTTGCATCAGCTCGGCGGTATTTCCCAAGTCCACGCCGCCGTCCACCTCGATCCGAAAGCTGGCATTATACCGCGCGCGCCACTCGTGCAGCTGACGGATTTTCTGATAGGCGCCGGAAATGAATTTCTGGCCCCCGAAACCCGGATTGACCGACATTATCAGCACCGTATCCACTTTATCCAGAACCTCAGAGAGCGCTGCCACCGGGGTGGCCGGATTGATGGCCGCTCCCGCCTGCGCTCCCAACTCGCGGATCATCGAAAGCGCGCGATCCAGGTGCGCCGTGGCTTCCTGATGGACCAAGACGCGATCGGCCCCGGCATGGACAAAATCCTCGATATACCGCTCCGGCCGACCAATCATTAAGTGAACGTCCAGGGGCAGCCGTGTCGCCTTGCGCAGCGATGCCACCACCGGAATGCCAATCGAGATGTTGGGGACGAACTGGCCATCCATGACGTCCACGTGAATGACGTCCGCGCCGCCCTGCTCCACCGCCCGGACCCCTTCGCCTAGACGGGCAAAGTCCGCAGCCAGAATGGACGGGGCAATCTCGATCCTCGCGTAAGCCATGGGAGCCAAGGGAATTCTAGCACAGGCCAAAACCAGCCGGCCATGCCCACATGCCAGGGTCGGCTCGGCTATTGGGCGACCTCCAACTCGATGGTCGTCCCAGCGTCCACCCGCTGCCCCGCGGCAGGACTTTGCTCCAGCACATTGCCATGCTCGGCCCCCGGCACCTCTACCGGGGTGAGCTTCGCGATCTTCAGCCCCGCTCGGGCTAACTTTGCCTCCGCCTCGCCCGCCGCCTTTCCCACGAGCATGGGCATCACATAAGCGGTGGGCCTCGGACCTAGGGAAACGAGCAGATCCACGTGAGCGCTCGAAGCGTTGGTCATGCCCGGGGCTGGGTCCTGCTGGAGTACGGTATCCGCCTCAGTCTGCGGAAGATATGTGCTCGAAACTTCGCCAAGCTGGAGACCGTCGCGCAACAACTCCACCTGAGCGGCGCGTACGTTGATCTGCTCAAGCTGCGGAATCGAAACCTGCTGCTGCCCGAGGCTGAGCACCACATGGGCATTCTGGCCGACCTTCAAGTGCATGTCGGGCAGCGGGCTTTGCCGCACCACGGAATCCACGGGGTAGTGACTATAGATGCGGTCCTCGACCGTCATGCCGACCCCGCGCCCTTGCAAGATCTGTTTCGCCTGGGTCGCAGGCATTCCCGCCAGATCCGGCATCGTCACTTCGCGCCCTCGAATGGCCAGGCGCATGGCCGTCAATGCGCTCAGGAAGGCCACCGAGGCGAGAATGAACGCGAGCACCAGCATCCGGAAGATCCAATGAATCCGCTCGCGGAAGTTCACCGTCCGCCTCCCCGCATAGCTTGCCCGATCAGGACACTGCTTTCAAGCCGCACCACGCCCAGCCGTTTTCGCCATGCACGCTACGGTCTTTCGAGGACGGCGGCGAAAAAACCATCCGTCTGGTGCACCGCGGGAGAAGTGCGGAAAAACCCGTCGTCTGTGAAGAGCGTGCCGGCTTCCATTCCCTGCGCGAGGTGCGGGATCAGCAGAGCTTCTGTTTCACTTGCAGGAACTATCCGAATGGACGCGAAATCCCCGCATGCCTCGCGCAGCACTTCCTCGACGACTTCTTCATTCTCCTCCGGCTCGATCGAACAGGTGGAATAGACGAGCCGCCCGCCGGGAGCAAGACAGGCGAGGGCATTGCGCAAAAGCCGCGTTTGCAGGCCGTGGAACTCCCTCAACTTCTCCGGCTGCAGGCGCCAGCGAATCTCCGGATGACGCGCCAGCGTGCCCGTGCCGGAACACGGGGCATCCACAAGAATTCTGCCGAAGCCAGCCCGGAAAGGAAGACCTCGCGCTGCATCCAGAACCACGAGATGCGCGCGCCGCAGCCGAAGCCGCTCGAAATGAGTTTGCGTCACGCGAAGGCGATGCTCGTGAAGATCCGCTGCAACAACCAGCCCGCTATCGCCCGCGGCCCGGATCAGTGCGGACGTCTTGCCGCCGGGCGCGGCGCAAAGGTCCAGAACAAAGTCTCCTGATCTGGCGCCGAGAAGCAAAGGCACTGCTTGTGAAGCCTCGTCCTGTATGGAAATTGCTCCGCGGCGAAAGGCATCCGTGCCGGTGGCGCTCCCTCCGCCCGCGGAAAAGGCGGCCTTCAGAAGCCGCCCCGGTTCAATGCGCAGGCCAGCCTTCTCCAGCTCGCGGATGGTTTCCTCGTAGCGATTCATATCCTGCATGACACATGTCACGCGCGGCGCACGGTTGTTCGCCTTGAGCAAGGCAACAACAGAAGTCTCGCCGAACCGGGCAAGCCATCGCTCGACCATCCAGCTGGGGTGCGAGTGCAGGATTCCCAGGCGTTCGGCCGGCGGGAGAGACGACGCAAGAAACGTCTCGGCGCCGACGCCAGCTTCCCCGGCCGCGCGGCGAAGCACGGCGTTCACCAGCGAGACGGCGGAGGATTTGCGGCCGCGCTTGACCATCTCCGCCGATTCGTAAACAGCGGCGTGCGCCGGAATCTTCTTCAAGAAGCGCAGTTGGTACAAGCCCGCGCGCAGAGCGATTGCTACGGGAAGATCAAGCCGGGAAACGGGCTTCCGCAGATGGCGTTCGAGGAGGAAATCGAGCAATCGTCGCCAGCGCAGGACGCCCATGGCGATCTCGGTAGCCAATGCCGCGTCTGCGGAGGAGACTTCCGCGCCTAATTCGGCGTGCAGCGCCTCGCTGGCATACGCGGCGTCCTCCTCCACGCGGCGGAGCACATCGTAGGCGATCTTTCTGGCCGGGCTGATCTGCATCTCAAGACATCAAAGCACACCTTGTCTCAAAACCAGAAACGAGCCGGACGCGCCGCCTTGGCTCTCCCGGCTATACAAAGTGGGCGCCAGAGTCAAGGCGGGCGCCATTGGCGAAATCGCGCGCGGAGATCCGTTTGCGGCCCTCCATTTGCACAAACTCGAGGCGCAGCATCGTCGCATCTCCACAAATTACGAAAATATTTTCACCGCGAGCCCTAATCATCCCGGGAGACAAAGCCGATGCCGTGGACACCGCATTGGGTTCCGGATGCTCGGGCGCCGCGGGCCGGCCCCAAAGCTGGCAACCCTTTCCGCGAAAGGAACTATGCGCGCCGGGCCAGGGATCGAGCCCGCGAATGCGGTTGTAAATCGCCCGCGCGGGGTGGGACCAGTGGATGCGGCCATCCTCCTTCTTCAAGGCGGGAGCATAGCTGGCCTCGGCATCGTCTTGTGGGATGGGCATGATCTCGCCTCGTCCGATCCTGCGAAGCGTTTCGGCGACGAGCGGCGCTCCGGCTTCCGCGAGGCGGGAGGAAAGCGCCGAGGCGGTTTCGTCCGCGCCGATCTCGGTCTCGTATCGCAGCAGGATGGGGCCCGTGTCGAGGCCGGCATCAATGCGCATGGTGGTCAGGCCCGTGCGCGTTTCGCCCTGAACGATGGCCCAGGCGATGGGCGCCGCGCCGCGGTATTTCGGCAGCAACGAGGCGTGCAGATTAATCCACGGGACCGGCGAGCCGGCTCGCGCTCCAGGGCCGGGCATTTCGAGCAGCGCGCGGGGAATAATCTGGCCGTATGCGATGATCACTACAGCGTCCGGCGCAAGGTGCAGGAAATACTCAGCCGCCTCACGCGAGCCGATTCTCTCCGGCTGGTACACTTTCAGGCCGGCTTCCAGCGCGGCGGCCTTGACCGCGGGCGCGGACGTCTCGCGGCCGCGCCCAGTGG
>JAJXZD010000023.1 GCA_021780215.1 Acidobacteriota bacterium | reverse complement strand
GAGGTCCCTGCTGCTCACCCGCAAAAATCACAGATTGCGTTTGATTGCGGCCGCCTGGTAATGCAGCTTTACAAGCAGAATATACGCCCGAAGCAGATCCTCACTCACGCCGCTTTGCGCAATGCAATCGCATCGGTCGCAGCGACGGCCGGCTCGACCAACGCCGTGCTCCATCTCCTCGCCATCGCGCGGGATGCCGGCATTCCACTCACACTCGATGAGTTCGATGAGATCTCCGCCAAGACGCCTGTGCTGGCGGACCTGAAACCCGGAGGGAAGTACACGGCGACCGATATGTTTGCGGCGGGCGGCATGCGCCTGCTCGGAGAGCGGCTCCGGGAAGCCGGCCTGCTGCAGGACAATCCGACCGTTTCCGGGAAAACTCTCTTCGAGGAGATTCGCGGCGCGCATGAGACGCCCGGCCAGGATGTGATTCGGTCGCTGGCCAAACCCGTCAAGAAAGACGGCGGACTGGCGATTCTTCACGGCTCGCTCGCCCCGGAGGGCTGCGTCGTGAAACTCGCAGGGCACGAAAGGGTATTTCACACCGGCCCGGCCCGCGTCTTCGATTCCGAGGAAGCGGCTTTCGAATCGTTGCAAAAGCGGGAGATTAAGCCCGGGGACGTCGTTGTAATCCGTTACGAGGGACCAAAGGGCGGCCCGGGAATGCGCGAGATGCTGGGTGTAACGGGCGCCCTTGTCGGGCAGGGCCTTGGCGATTCGGTGGCGCTCATCACCGACGGCCGCTTCAGCGGCGCGACACACGGCCTGATGGTCGGACACGTCGCCCCCGAAGCCGCGCGCGGCGGTCCCATTGCGCTCATCCGCGACGGCGACGTCATCACACTCGATGTCCGCGCGCGGCGGCTGGACGTGCAGGCGGATCTCGACGCACGCCGCGCGCAATGGAAGGCCCCCGCACCGCGATACACCCGCGGCGTGCTGGCAAAATACGCGAAACTCGTCTCCTCGGCATCCGAAGGGGCGGTCACCGGCGCCGATTAAGATTTTCTACGCCAATATAAGGAGAAAAACGATGGCAAAGATGTTTTGGGAAAAGGACGCAAATCCGCGGGCGTTGCAGGGCAAGCGCATCGCCGTGATCGGCTATGGCAGCCAGGGACGCGCGCACGCGTTGAATCTGCGCGACAGCAAGCTCGACGTGGTGGTGGGACTGCGCCGCGGAGGCAACTCCTGGAAACAGGCCGAGCTAGATGGATGGAAGCTGGCCGCCCCGGCGGAGGCCGCCAAGGGCGCGGACGTCGTCGTGATGCTTGCGCCCGACATGACCCAGCCTGCGCTCTACCAGACCGAGATCGCTCCCCATCTGAAGCCCGAGGCGATGCTTCTCTTCTCTCACGGCTTCAACATTCACTACGGACAGATCACGCCGCCGACCAACGTGGACGTCACCATGGTCGCCCCCAAGGGGCCGGGAAACCTGGTCCGCCGGCAATATGAGGCGGGCCGCGGAGTTCCCTGTTTGCTCGCCGTCCATCAGGATGCCTCGGGTAACGCCTTCGACCGCACGCTTGCTTACGCGCACGCCATCGGCGGCACGCGACCCGGAGTGATTCAGACGACCTTCGCGGAGGAGACGGAAACGGATCTTTTCGGCGAGCAAGCGGTCCTTTGCGGCGGGGCGCGCGCGCTCATTCAAGCAGGATGGGAGACTCTCGTCCAGGCCGGATATCAGCCCGAGTCCGCCTACTTTGAATGCCTGCACGAACTGAAGCTGATCGTGGACCTCATCTATGAGGGCGGCATCGCGGAAATGCATAAGTACGTCAGCGAGACGGCGAAATTCGGCGACCTCACCCGCGGCGGCCGCGTGATTGACGAACACGTTCGCCAGAACATGAAGAAAATTCTGGACGAGATTCAGACCGGAGCGTTCGCCCGCGAATGGGTGCTGGAAAACCAAGCCGGGCGTCCGCAATACTCGAAGCTCCTCGAACGCGAGCGCAACCATCCGATCGAGAAGGTCGGCCAGGAGCTACGCAAGCAGATGTCCTGGATCAAGCCGGAATCAACGGCGGCAGCTCGTGGGAAGAACTGAGCAGGACCGTGCGGGGCTGCCGGCCTGCGGGCCGGCGGCCTCCCTTTGTGGTGCCTTCACCAGTTGACCATGCCGAGCGTACTTCCCTTTCGCCGCGTAGCCGTAATCGGCACGGGCCTGATCGGCGGATCGTTTGGTCTCGCCCTGCGAAGGCATTTCCCCGACGTGCGGATCACCGGCTTCGACCATGCCGACTCCGCGGTCCAGGCGCGGGAGCGCGGCGCCGTACAGGAAGTGGCCCCGGACCTCGTCTCTGCGGTGCGCGGCGCGGATCTTGTCTACATCGCATTGCCCATCGGGGCAACGATTGAGGCGCTTCCGGCCATCGCCGAATCCGCCGGTGCGCAGACCTTAATCACCGATGCCGGTAGCACGAAGGCTGCCATTTGCCGGGCCGCGCAGATGCATTTCCGCGGCGCTGCCATATTCCTCGGCGGGCATCCCATGGCCGGGAAAGAGCATTCCGGCATCGCCCACGCCGGAGCCGACCTGTTCTGCGGCGCTCCCTACATTCTCATCGGACGCGAGGAGGCCGCAGGCGCGCTGCCGAAAGCCTTCGCGGAAATGCTCGTGGCAATGGGGGCGCAACCGGTTTGGTGCGATGCGGACACGCACGACTGGGCGGCCGGGATCGTTTCGCATCTCCCGCAGCTCGTCTCGGTCGCGCTGGCGCGCGTGGTGCAGGATGAAACCGACGAGACCGGCCTCCCGCTCTCTCTTGCCGGGCAGGGCCTGCAACAGATGCTGCGCCTTGCCGGCAGCCCCTACAGCGTATGGCGCGACATCCTGCTCACCAACCGGGAAAACGTGGCGCGCGCGCTCGATCGTCTGGCACAGGCAGTTGACTACCTGCGGACCCGGCTCACCAGCAAGGATCTCGAGCAGGAATTCCAGGCCGCCAACGAAATCTACGAACTCCTCCAGAAGCGTCGCTGAATCACCGCGTGGAGGTCCCCGCTCCCGCGCCGCGATTCCATAGCGGGAGCAAAACAGACCCCCTCAGCTAGCTGGGAAGCCCACAGGATTCATCGCTGCACGCCGGCGGAACGGGCATGCGGATCGGTCGCGCGTCTCGCCGCAGGCCGCCCTCGGGCCGCCATTTGTCCACAGAGGCAGTCTGGATGTGCGAGAAATCTGTGGTCAGCCACAGCGGATTCGATTCGCCGCCAACCACCACGATGTTCATTTGGCTTGGGTCGTTATATGGGGCGATCAACGCATCCTTGGGCAGTTTCGACCATGTCGCATAGGGCTCGACGCCCTCGCGCGCCAGAGGCGACATGAACGCGTAGATGACGTCCGCTCCCCAGTATTGCCCCGCGGAAATTTTCACATTCTCCGAAAGCCAGCGCACGACGTCCTGCTTGGTCTCAAAGCCCTGGTCCTTGAGCCCCTTCGCCACCAGCGGATCCATGATCAGGGTCGCCACCGAGCGCAGCGCGGGAAAGGCTTTCAACATGATCGCCGTCTCCTCGTGCGCAGGACGAATGGCGTTGGCCGCGCCCATGCTGTTAATGATGCTCCAGCCGCGAAACACGCTGACCGCGCTCTCGTTGCGCTGGAATCCCTTCTGAACGTGGAGCGGTTCCCAGACGCTCTTCTCCTCATTTTCGGCGCAGCACATGTTGTTGTAGTTCAGGTTGTGGCCGGTCGAGGCCAAAAATGTGTCGCCCAGGCGCGCGTTGCCCAGGTTGATGCTCATCAGTGTCCAGGCGCGGCCAATCACGGAGTTCGCAAAGTTGAAGGGGCTGAGCGCGCCGAGACCCGAGTTCATGCCGATCTCGTTGCGAATCGGCCCGTTGATAATGGCCATCCCCGCGAATGACGTGGTCGAACTGGGAAACGCAGGGTGGCGCGTCGAGGCAATCGCCAGGATCACGGGCAAATGCTCCGGCCGCGCTCCCGCCATCACCGCATTGATGGCCACCTTCTCGACCGTATATGCGGTGTACTCACCGCGATGGGCTACAGACATCTGGCCGACAATCTCTCCGGGATCATGGCTCGTCCCGGTGAGCATTTCGGCAACGCGCTCTTCCGTCGGGAGAATGATCGGCAGGCCATCTGTCCAGCCGCTCTCAATGAACATGCGCTGGAGATTTTCTTCCGTGCCGGGCGCCAGCAGGCGCGGCCGCGGCGGCGGAACGGCCCGCGGCACGGGCTTTGCTTCCTCGCCACTCAGCGGCTTGGTCAGCGCGTCTACAACCTCCCGCATCAGAGGCGCGCCCGTGACCGGGTCGTTGCCTTCGATGTATTCGCGAAGCTTCGAGGCGGGCATGCCAACCACGGGATACGGAGGAAAGCTGAATCGCAAGGGCATCCCGTGGCCCTGCAAGTCCCGCCGGATATAATCGGCGAACCGCGCGGTGGTGATCGGAGCGGTGGGAATGCGATGGTCGTTCTCCAGCTTTCGGGAATGCTCGGCGACCGCCGAGGAGCAGCCGTCTCAACCACCGACGCCGAAGATCACTCCTCCCGCCCGCTCCTTGATTTCCGCCCACAGCTCCGGCGCGTCCAGGAACATATTTCCGGGTTTGCGCTTCAACACGATGTGCGTCGAAGGCATGCGCCGCGCGAACCAGTTCCGCATTTCCTCAAGAAACTCGTAGCCCCCGGCAAAACCAACGTCTACCAAATAAATTGTCTGGCCCTCCAAACTGCTGAGGCGCGGCGCCATGGAGAGCATCTTCGCGGGTTCGACAGGCAGGCCCTGCGGGTCCAGAACAGTCAGAGGCGAACGCTGCAAAGCAGCCTCGGAATGAAATGCGGTCTGTGCCATGATAATTCCTCCGGGAAACCGGCTCGCGGTACGGCCCCGCGCCTTCCGGTTCCGGTGCGATGATACCCCCAATCCGGCTGTCACTGCCACGGATGGATGTCGTTCCGTCGCGGAGGGATGAGATTCGGGGTAAAGCTCCGGGATTCCGGCTGAGTGATTCCGAATCAGTGCTTGTGCGAGGTGCGGGCATCCGCACCGGCGCTGGTGCGTGCCAGGGCGACAAAGGCGGAGGCCGCCCGGGGCAATGTGCGGTCTCTTCGGTATACGATTCCCAGTTCGCGCCATATTTCCATGTCGGAAATGGGAATGAGCTTCGCCTGACCGGCCTTCACCTCGTCCTGCGCAAAGCTCTCGCTGAGGAGGGATACCCCCAGACCTGCCGCCACGAAGCGCTTGATCATGCCAACGCTCGCCAATTCCATGACCACGCGCAGCCGCGGCCGAAATGGACGAAATTGCTTGTCGAGAACCTGGCGAGTGAACCCCGTCTTCGGGAAGATGAGCGGCTGATCGGCAATGTCGGCGGCGGACACGGTCTTGTATGAGGCCAGCGGATTCGAGGGGCTGACCATGAGCATCAGACGGTCGCGAAAAATCGGGTAGACGCGCAGGCTCGGAGACTTGACCGGCAGGGTGACAATCCCGACGTCCACAGCGCCGTCCTCCACCTTGTCCAGAACCTTGTGGCTGAAATTCCGGTAGATGGAAATCTGCACGGAGGGATACCGCCGGCTGTACTCCGCGAAAATATCCGGGAGGACGTAGAGGCACGTCGCCTCGTTCGCTCCGATTGAAAGCGTGCCTTGCGGGGTGCTCGATTGATCGGCGACAGCCCGCAGCGACTCATTTCGCAGCGTCAGCATCCGGTTGGCATACTCGATCAGCGTCTCTCCCGCTGCCGTGAGCCGCACGGCCTTGCCCACGCGGTCGAAGAGCTTGTGCCCGTATTCCTGCTCGAGCTGGCGCACTTGCGCGCTGACGGCCGGCTGCGAGCGATAAAGCTTCTGGCCCGCGCGGGAAAAGCTGCCTTGTTTGGCAATTTCCAGAAACGTGATCAGATGATCGAAGTCCATAATTTTGCCTAAAGTATAGCAAAGGAATGAGCGGCACGCGCATCGTCCTAAGAGGTGATCCGGCCAATCGCGATTCCCCTAGGCAGCGAGCCCGGCGATCTTCATCCGGCCGCGAACCTTTTCCCGGTACCGCACAAGCTCTTGCTCCCGCTGCTCACCGGGCCAGCCGTGCACGCGCGCCAGCAGCGCAGCGACCGCAGAGGCCGCGTCGAGCGCCTCGCGCCAGCCGTACACTTCCAGGCCATTTCGCCGGGCGAGCACGTCCTCAATAGACACGGCCATTTCGCATTGCGCCGCATAGACAACTTCGGCGCGCGTGGGAGCCAGCCCCTCAACGAGCGGCGTTGCAAGCTCCGCATCGCTTCGAATCAGATCGGCAATGGCCATGCCGCGAGTGCCGAACTTCTCCGCCAGATGGCGCGCGGACAATTCGGGGAGGCCGGACTGCCGCTGAATCGTTTGCCAGAAATCCCGCGTGTACCCCTCCGACCCCGCCAGCGCATGATCTCTCGTGACGCAGGGCGCGCCCGATTTATCAAGAAGACCCTGCACGATATTGATGGTGTCTTCCGCCATGGCGCGATAGGTGGTCCATTTTCCTCCGAGAATGCTGACGAGGTCGCTGCGGCGGTCCTGCTCGACTTCGTGGTCCCGCGCAAGGCTCTTTGTGCTTCGCGCGTCGCCCGCGCTGAGCAATGGTCTTGCGCCCGCCATGCCGCTCACCACGCGGCTCGGCGCAACCGGCTCGGCAAAATACCGATTGAGGTGCCGCAGCAGGTAGCCCGTATCCGCGGCGGTGAGATGCAAATCCTCTGCGCTGTCTATTTCTTCGTCCGTGGTACCGACAAGGAGCCTGCCGCGCCATGGGATGGCAAAGAGCATGCGTCCGTCTTCCGTCTTGGGAATCAGCAAAGCGTCCCCGCCGGGAAAAGCCTCGCGTGGCAGGACGACATGCGCCCCCTTGCTGAGACGCAGGCGCGGCGGGACACCGGGAGATGCCAGGCTTCGCACTGAGTCGGCGACAGGGCCCGTGGCGTTCACAAACGCGCGGGCGGGCACGAGAATGCGGCGGGGCGGAGCTCCCGCACCGCCATACACGTCCACTTGCGCGGCCCGCAGCTTTCCGCCAGCATCTTTTTCAAATCCCACTACGCGCGCATAGTTGAGCGCCTCGCCACCCGCTTCGGTGAAAGATACGACCAGCGCGATGTTGTAGCGCGCATCGTCGAATTGCCCGTCGGTGTACGCGACGGCCCCCGCCAGCCCCGCTGGGTTGAGCGCCGGCAGACGCCGCAGCGTGATGGCGCGGGAAATGAAGTGGCTAGGGGCCAGCCCGGCTCGTCCGGCCAGCCAGTCATAAAGCTTCATGCCCGCGAAATAATAGGCGACGTCCGGCCAGCGATAGCATGGCGTGAGAAATTCCATTGTCCCCGTTAGAAACACAGCATTGCGCAGCATGCGCGCCCGCTCGCGAAGCGCCCGGTTGACAACCGCAAGCTCGGCGGGGTCAAGGCCGCGAACCGTCTGTTCGAGATAGCGCACGCCGCCGTGCACCAATTTGGTGGAGACGCTTGATGTGCCGGATGAGAAGTCGCCGGCGTCGAGAAGCACGGTCCGCAAACCGCGAAGCTGGGCGTCCAGGGCGCAGCCGGAACCGGTCGCGCCCCCGCCGATCACGCACACGTCGAAGGAGCTGTGCTCGATGTTTCGGAGCGCTTCACCGCGTGGCTTCATGAACTCTCGCCGAGGAGGGCTTCCTCAGTTCCTGGACGACGCATCGCGCTCCCCCGACCCGCGCGCGACCGCATCCCAGCGAACCTCAGGGTTTGCGAACCGGGGCTGCTGACGGGGCCGAGCGCACAGCGGAAGGATCGGAGCGGCGGCCTTGCGCTGGTTCGGGATTGCGCCACTCGCGGCCTTCTCTACGCAGAAGCTCGTCTGCCTGCGATGGCCCCCAGGTTCCGGCCGCGTAATTGGGAAAGTCGCGCGGCGGAAGAGCCTTCCACACATCGAGAATCGGCTGCACGACCGTCCAACCGGCCTCGACCATGTCAGCGCGCTGAAACAGGGTTGGATCACCCATCATGCAGTCATAGAGCAGCGTCTCGTATCCCGTAGAGGGCGTGGTCCCGAAATAGTCCGAATACTGGAAATCCATGTTGACCGCCCCCAGCCGCACAATCGGCCCCGGAATCTTGGCCTCGAATCGTAGCGAGATCCCCTCTTTCGGCTGAATATTGATCACCAGCTCATTGGGCGGAAGCTTTTCCACCAAGGTCTTTCGAAAGAGGACGAAAGGCGGACGGCGGAAGCGGATCACGATCTGCGTGAGGCGCTCGGCCATGCGCTTGCCGGTGCGAAGATAAAACGGGACGTCGGCCCAGCGCCAATTATCTATGTGCAAAGCGGCAGCCACGAATGTCGGCGTCTGCGAATCCGGCGCGACGTGCGGTTCCGAGCGATAGGCGGGAACATGCGCCCCGCCGATCAGTCCCTCCGCGTACTGCCCGCGTACGGCCTGGTCCAAAACACGCTCCGGGCTCATCGGCTGAATGGCGCGAAGAATCTTGATCTGCTCATCGTGCACGGAATCTGCCTCAAAGGAGATGGGTGGCTCCATCGCGCAGAGGGTGATCAGCTGAAGAATGTGGTTTGGAACCATGTCGCGCAGCGCGCCGGCGGTTTCGTAGTATCCGCCGCGCAGCTCGACACCCAGCTCCTCGGCCACAGTCACCTGCACATGGTCCACATAGCGGCGATTCCATATCGGCTCGAAAATGCCGTTGGCGAACCGGAAGGCGAGAATATTCTGGACCGTCTCCTTCCCAAGGTAATGGTCGATGCGGTACACCTGCTTTTCTTCCAGCACCTCGCCGACGGCGCGGTTCAGCTCCACGGCCGAGGCCAGATCGTGGCCAAACGGCTTCTCGATCACCACGCGCTTCCACTTGCGGCCCTCCTGCCTGGCCAGCCCCGCGGCACCAAGTTGCTTCACCACTATGGGGAAAAACACGGGGCTTGTGGCCAGGTAGAACAGAATGTTGCCGCTGGTTCCCTGCTCCTTTTCGACGCGGGCCAGAGTTTCGCCAAGCTTCTTGTACAGGGCCGGGTCCTGAAAATCTCCGGAGACGTAGTAGAGGCGATTGACGAACTGGTTCCAGACCGACATATCCACGCCGTCAACGGAGTATTCACGGATATCGGAGGTCATGCGGTCGCGGAATTCGTCTTCCGAATAGGGCTCAATGGAAACGCCCACAATGGCGAACTGCAAGGGCAGCATATGGGTTTGCGCGAGATTGTAAATCGCCGGCATCAGCTTGCGCTTGGTGAGATCGCCGCCGGCGCCAAACATCACCATTGCACACGGGCTCGTCACGCCTCCCGGCGCTCCCGGGTGGCCATCCGGAGAATCATGCAGTTCCATCAGTGGAGCCTCCTCCATCTGTTCATCTGGATCGCCCGCGAGCGGCCGTCTCACCGCTCCGCTGGCGGGGATTCATGCGCCTGCGGACAGACGCACCGGAACGAACCCTCCTGAGCCGCGCAATCGGCTCAAGAGAGCGCCTGCTGGAAAGCCTGTTCGAGTTGCGCGAGTCCCGCGGACAGGTCGGCGCCCAGATGGACGCGCAGCACCCGGCGGTCGCGCTCCGCGAGTACTTGAAAATCTCCCCGTGCTTGAGCGGCCTTGACCACCCCGAAAGTATATCTCTGCCCTGGGACGGGAAGATCGGCGGCATCGTCGCACGTAACCTGCAGGAAAACGCCGGTGTTCGGCCCGCCCTTGTAGGCCTGGCCCGTCGAATGCAGAAAGCGCGGGCCGAAGCCGAGACAGGTGGCTACGTGCAGCTTGTCGCGCACAGCGTGGCGGATAGACTGGAGCCGGGATTCGTGGGCATCGTTCCTCTCGATGTAACCGAGAAGGGCGAAATAATCCCCCGCGCGCAGGCGAGCCAGGTGCGCATGGAGATAGCCAGCCAGAGTTGCGTTCGTTCCGGCGGCCTCGCGCAACTCGGAGGCGTCCTTCTTCGGGGCAAAGAGGCGGATGCAGGAGCCTTGCCAGAACGGTGATTCTCCCGGCAGCGAGCCCGAGGCTTCGTACTGCTGGGTAAGCTTGCGCGTTTCGATCTTGCTGGCTTCCACATCCGGCTGGTTGAAGGCGTCGATCCCGATCACGGAACCGGCAACGGCTGTGGCGAACTCCCAGCGGAAAAATTCCCGCCCTATGTCATACGGAGCAGGCACCGCGATCCGGATAACGGGCTGGCCGGCCTGCTCCAATGCATTCACAGCCGCATCCTGGCCGGCATCCATACCTGTCTCGAGTCGCAAATAAGCGAAAAGCCGGTCGTTGCCATAGACGCCCGGCGCACCGGTCCGCTCGCGGTCCACCGGGATTAGTCCCTTGCCCTGCTTGCCCGTGGACTCCGCGAGCAACTGTTCGAGCCACGCGCCGAAATCGCCGATTCCGGGCGAAGCGATGATGGTGACCTTGTCGCGGCCGTTCTTCTGCAGCGTCCCCAAAATCGCCCCGAGCACGACGCCGGGATTTTCTCCCGCGGCAACCGCGGGGGCACAGGAATGCGCCATCTCCTCGGCCTTCTCGAGAAGCCGGCCCACATCGATTCCCTGAATCGCCCCCGGAACCATCCCAAAATTCGAGAGCGCGGAATAGCGTCCGCCAATGCCTGGGTCGCCAAAGAAGATGTGCCGAAACCCGCTGGCCTCGGCCACGCGCTGCAATTGCGACCCCGGATCCGTAATCGCGATGAATCGCTTTCCGGCTTCGGCCGCGCCAAGAGTCAGCTTCACACGCTCGAAGAAGTACTGCTGGAAAATGTTCGGCTCGAGCGTACTGCCGGATTTGCTCGAGACGATGAAGAGCGTCTTCGCAAGATCGAGCCGGGATTCGAGCGCCCGAATCTGCGCGGGATCGGTGGAATCCAGGACGTGCATTTCGGGATAGCCGGGAGTCCGGCCGAAGGTCCGCGCCAGGACCTCCACGCATAGGCTCGATCCTCCCATGCCAAGGAGCGCGGCATGGGAAAAGCCAGCCGCGCGAATCTCGGCAGCCAGATCGTCGAAGCGGCGCCGGTGAGCAACCTGGTCATCGGCGACGCCCAGCCAGGCGAGCCACTTGCCCTCGTCGGACCCGGTCCAGAGCGAGGCGTCGCGCGCCCACAGGCGCTTTACTTTGCCGTTGGTGCTCCAATCGTCGAGGACGGCTTGCAAATCCCGCGAGAGGGCCTCCGGTAAACGATATGCAAACGGGCGCGGAGCGGAGGCTGGCGTCTGCTTCGCATGACGGTCCACAGCGGCGAGCAGCTTGTCGAACGCGTCCGCAAACAGCTTGACGCCCTCATCGGTCAACTGATCCGTAACAGCCTTCATGGAAATTCCCGCGCGAGAGAGGTCCGCCATTGTTTGGTTCGCGCCGTTAATGTTCTCTTCCAGGCTGGCGCGCGGCCGTCCATGATCGCGGAAGGCATCGTAGGTGGCAGGGGGGATCGTGTTGACGGTATCCGGCCCAATCAACTCCTCGACGTAGAGGACATCCCGATAGGCTGGATTTTTCGTGCTTGTGCTGGCCCACAGGACCCGCTGGGAGCGTGCGCCGCGCGCAGCCAGAGCTTGCCACCGCGGCCCGCTGAAAATCCTTTTGTAAAGCTGGTACGTGAGCCGGGCGTTGGCGATGGCTACTTTCCCTTCGAGGCTCCGCAGCAAAGTCCGCTCCGCATCTGTGGACGCCTTCTCGATCCGCCCGGCCACCAGGCCGTCCACCAGCGTGTCAATGCGGCTGACAAAGAAGCTGGCGACGCTGCCGAGGCGGCTCACGTCGCCCCCGCGGCCCGCGAAATCATCGAGCCCGGCGAGGTAGGCCTCAGCGACGCGCTCGTACACGTCCTGCGCGAAAAGCAGCGTGACGTTGACGTTGATACCCTCGCTGATCAGTTGCCGGATGGCGGGCAGGCCCTCCGGCGTGCCGGGAACCTTGATCATGAGGTTCTCGCGGCCTACCGCCTTCCACAAGCGGCGCGCCTCGGCAATCG
>JAJXZD010000204.1 GCA_021780215.1 Acidobacteriota bacterium | reverse complement strand
AGTATGCCAGCCGGAAAGCATCCTCCGTGCTGGATGCGCTGGCGCGGCGGATGCCCCGCATTGCTCAACGCAGGGTAGGCGCTCATATCGTGGACATCCCGGTGGATGAAATCGCGGTGGGAGATGAACTTATCATTCTTCCCCATAACGTGTCGCCCGTGGATGGAGTGGTAATCGAGGGGCAGGGAAAGATGAACGAGGCGTACCTGACCGGCGAGCCATTCGAGATCGCCAAGACCCCGGGTTCGGCGGTCTTATCCGGAGCGATCAATGGGGAAGTGGCGCTGGCGATCCGGGTCGAGAAGCTGCCGGTGGATTCTCGCTATGCGCGGATCATGCAGGTGATGCACGAGACGGAGCAGCGCCGCCCGCGCCTACGCAGGTTGGGGGATAAGCTCGGGGCGATTTATACCCCTGTGGCCCTGGCCCTGGCCGCTATCGCCTGGGGCATGACCGGGCAGGCGAACCGGTTTCTGGCGGTCCTGGTGGTGGCCACGCCGTGCCCCCTGCTGATCGGCATTCCTGTAGCAGTGATCGGCGCCATCTCTCTCTCCGCGCGCCGGGGAATCATCATCAAGAATCCCGCCGCGCTTGAACAGATAGACCGCTGCCGGACGTTGATTTTCGATAAGACCGGGACCCTGACCTACGGGAAGCCATGGCTTTTCGAAATCATCTGCGCGCCAGGCTTTGAGGAAGACGATGTCCTGCGGCTCGCGGCCAGCATGGAGTCCTACTCGAAGCATCCGCTATCCGGCGCGATTCGCAGCGCGGCCGAGAAGGCCAGGCTTGCGCTGGTGCCCGCGTCGGAGATCAGCGAACGTCCCGGCGAGGGGCTGCGAGGCATTGTGGGGCAGCGACGCGTGTGGCTCACCGGCCGTGGAAAGATTACCGGCCAGAAGGTGGCGCTGCCGCCGTCGGCTCCTGGACTTGAGTGTCTGGTCTTTGTAGACGATGTGTATGCGGCGGCGTTCCGGTTTCACGATGCCCCGCGGGAGGACAGTTCCCGATTTGTCACGCACTTAGGGCCACGGCACGAGGTCTCGCGCATGTTGATCGTTTCCGGAGACCGGCCAAGAGAAGTCGAGCATCTGGCTTCGCAGGTGGGGATCCGGGAGGTCTATGCCGCCCAAAGCCCGGAGGAGAAGGTAGAGATTGTCCGGCGCGAATCGAGTCTGGCTCCGACTCTCTTCCTGGGAGATGGAATTAACGACGCGCCGGCGATGCGAGCTGCCACGGTGGGCGTGGCCTTTGGGGTGCAGAGCGACGTCACTTCGGAAGCCGCGGATGCGGTTGTGCTCGACGCGTCGCTCGGACGCGTGGACGAGCTGATGCACATCGGCCGTCGGATGCGCCGGATCGCCTTGCAGAGCGCCATCGGTGGAATGACCTTGAGTGTCGCCGGGATGTTTGCGGCGGCCTTTGGCTACCTGCCCCCGATTGGCGGGGCGATTGCCCAGGAATTGATTGACCTGGCGGCAGTGCTGAACGCGGCCCGGGTGGTCCTTCCGCAGGAGAAGCTGACGGATTTCTAGAGTACCGCGGCGGACTTCCGCGTCATTCGCTTTCGCGCTCGAATCCGTCGCTCAGCAGCAGCAGCGGCATCCCCGCCTCTGACACCAGGGCTTCGATGGATGGCAGCGTCTTCAGCAGCGGGCGCCCACCGAGAACGAGGATCGCCGGCTTTTCGGCTTCCAGGGCACGCAGCAGGCTGGCGCGATCCTTGGAATCAAACGCGCGAAATCGGGGCGCGACTCCCTGCGCTTGGGCCAAGGCGCCAGCTTCTTCCCGCAGCTTGTCAATATGATCCGGCTGAGCGGTGGCGAGGAGGACAGCCATCTTGATCGCCCTCCCGCGGGCGAGGTCCGCCGCGGCGGCCAAGCCGTGCCGCGCAGTTGGGGACCCGTCGTAGAGCACTAGGAGCTTTGCGTCGCGAGGAACGCCGCCCTCGGAAACCAGCAGAACGGGAATCTCGCTGGCGGCGGCTTCGAGTGCGGTCGAGCCGATTCGCCGGCGGGAGATGCAGGACCAGCCGACAACGCCCAAGGCGAGCAGGTCGGCTTCACCGGCTGCGGACAGCAGTTCGGATGCAACCTGGCCGCGAACATTGCGAAATGACCAGCGAACTCGGAACTGTTCCGCGGAAGCCGCGAGCGAACTCCGCGCGCGCTCCGCTTGTGCCTTGAGCGTGGATTCCATCGCTGCGCGGCTGAGCGGCGCTCCCTTTGCCGAGGCGTAGAGTATTTCCCGGGCATAGGGCGACTCGGCCAGATGCAGGAGCTGAATGTCCTCAACAAAAATCCCGGACAGTTCCGCTTCGAGCTGGGCCGCCAGGGCCGCCGCCGCTTCGATGGCCATGGTGCTCTGGGCGGAGGCATCGAGCGCTACCAGAATTCGCTGGATGGTGCGGGTTGGGCTGGAATCCGTCACGAGCCGCTCTCCGGATTGGCCTGCCGCAAAAGCGCCAGCCGCTTTTCGGCCAACTCGGCCAGACGCGCCTCGACGCGATGGTTCACGCTGCCCTCGGGGAACTTGCCGGAGCCGTCGCGTTCGCCGGCGGGCGTTCCCGTAAGGATTTCGATGCCCTGGTCAATTGTCTCGACCGAATAGACGTGGAAATTTCCGGCTTGCGCGGCCTCGACCACGTCGCGGCGCAACATCAGATGGCGGACGTTGGACGCGGGAATCATCACGCCCTGCCCGTTCAAGCTTCCGCGCGCCTTGCACAGGTCAAAGAACCCCTCAATTTTTTCGTTCACGCCGCCGATGGCCTGAACCTCCCCGTGCTGGTTCACCGAGCCGGTGACGGCCAGCGACTGCTTCAGAGGAAGTCCCGAGAGCGCGGAGAGCAGGGTGTAGAGCTCTGCCGAGGAAGCGCTATCTCCCTCCACCGGCCCGTAAGACTGCTCGAAAACGAGGCTTGCCGAGAGGGAGAGCGGCTTGTCAGGCGCATATCGCGCGCCGAGATAGCTCGAAAGAATAAGCACTCCCTTGGAATGGAGCGGTCCGCCGAGCTCGACCTCGCGTTCGATGTCAATCACTTCGCCCCTGCCCAAGCGCACGCGAGCGGTGATCCGAGTGGGGTGCCCGAACGCAAAATGGCCCAATTGCATCACTGAAAGCCCATTGATCTGACCGACTTTTTCTCCCTCGGTGTCAATCAAAAGCGTGCCTTTGAGCGTCTCTTCCAATAATCGCTGGCGGATCCGGTCCGCTCGATGAATTTGCGCGTCAACGGCGTGCTGGACATTCTCCGCCCCGGTCGTCGAGCGCTTCGCCTGGCGCGCCCAGTAATCCGCCTCGCGCAACAGGTCCGTGAGTGTGCGGCGGTGGGTGAGAATCTTCTGCGAGTCGCCGGCGCTGCGGGAGCTCTGCTCGATGAGCCGGGCGACAGCTTCGCGGCCAAGGGGAAGAAGATTTTCCTGGCGGGCGATGGTTCCGACAAGGCGTGCGAACAGCATGCCGGACTCCTCGGTCCGGTCCATATGCTCCTCGAAATCTGCCGCCACTTTGAAAAGCTCGTTGAATTCGGCATCGGCCGAGCAGAGGAGGTAGTAGAGCATTCGCTCCCCGACCAGAATCACCTTCACGTTCAGGGGGATTGTCTGCGGCTCGAGGGAGACTACCGTGCCCAGGCTGAGCATCTGTCCGAGCGATTCGATCCGAATCTGCGAGGATTGCAGGGTGCGTTTCAGCCCTTCCCATGCATACGGCTGGAGCAGCAGCTTGAGTGCGTCGAGGATCAGGTAACCGCCATTGGCCCGGTGCAGAGCTCCGGGGCGAATCAGATTGAAGTCGGTCGAGACCGCGCCCAGGTGTGCCATATACTCGGTCTGCCCGATGAGATTCTGGTAGGTTGGATGGTCCTCGTAGATTACCGGAGCTCCGTGGTTCCCGCTGTGGTCCACGAGAACGTTCACCTGGTAACGCCGGAAGAAGCCCGCGCCGCGCGCCCCGTAGGGCAGGGAGCCTTTCATCAGCGCAGCCAGTGGATTCTCCTCAGGGGCCAGAAATTCATCCACGTTATCGGTGATGTCCTCCTGCACCGCCTCGAGATACTTGCCTACGGCGGGAAGATCGGAATACTTGGTTCGCAGGCCGGCAATCAGATGGCCAACCGCGAAAATGGCCACTTCATGGTTCAACTGGCGAACCTTTTCGCGGCCTTCCTGTTCGATCCGGGGCATCTGTTGCAACGCGTTCTGAAGCTCTTCCTGTACTTCGGCAATGGTGGCCTGAATGCGGGTGTGTTCCGACTCCGGCAACTGCTCGAACTCCTCCGGACGGACCACCTCGCCGTGGCGCATCGGCGCGAGCGCAATGCCGGTGGGCGTTCGCAGCACGGCGATGTCCCGCTCGCGCGCTTTCCGCTGGATTTCCTCGAAAGCCTTCTGCTCACGCTCCTTCACATCTTGCTCAACCACGCGTTTTCGGGCCGTGTAGTTTTCGCTCTCGAACGCGGAGGGAATGGCCGACCGCAGGTCCTCCAGCAGCCGGTGCATGTCGTCGTGAAGCTGCGCGCCACGCTCGGGGGGCAATTCCAGGGAGCGGGGCGCCTCCGGCTTCTCAAAGTTGTTGACGTAGCACCAATCGTTTGGAGTTGGCTCCATGGTGGCCCGTTTCATCAGATACGCGCGCGCGGTGACAAATTTCCCCGTGCCGGCCGGGCCCAGGAGGAACACGTTAAAGCCCGGCCTCTGGATTCCCATGCCGAATTGCATGGCCTCGAAGGCGCGCTCCTGGCCGACGAATTCAGTTAGGTCGGGCAGCTCCGAAGTGTCTTGAAACGGAAAGCGCCCGGAATCGCAACGGTGGTAGAGAGCGCCAGCGGGAAGATGTCGATTTGTTGTCATCATGGCTCACAATGTATCGTCCTTCTGTAGTTTATTTCGCCCGCCGGAAGAATCGCGGATTGTCTCGTCCTGAGGATCACCGAAATTTCTCCGGCGACAATTCATACCGCTCCTGGATCACCTGCGCGAGAGACATGTAGAGATTGCGGGCATGGCCAAGCCTGTATCTCTGCTCGACCTTGCGAATGTCGGAGGCCAGGATATGGTCATGGAATACATCCGCAATCCAGCGGGAGAAATCGCCGCGCCGGGCATGCCCATCGAGTGCGGTAAGGGGAATGCTCTGCAGCGCCTTGACGAAATCCCTGAGCGTCCGCGCGGGTGTGCCGACGGGCTTGCTGTTGTCCGTGAATACGAATGCCTGCTCCCGGATGAGATTTACGTCGAGGTATTTGACCATGTGGCGAACATGGGCCGTGAGGCGCGGCAGAAGCTCAAACTTCCGCAGATGTCCCTGCGCCTCCTGGCTTCCCGGCAGGAGAAAGGCTTCGTTCAGCTTCAGCTTTTCGAAGATTTCCTTCCAGGTCTTGCCACCGTCCGGCATTCCGGCCATGCGCGCAAGGGTTTGCACCTCCTGAGGGTCCACCGTGCGCTTGACGACGATTGCTTCAATGGCTGCGCGGAGATCGGGATGCAGGTCAGACAGCCGATAGGTGACCAGCGTGTACGCGCCCAGAGTCAGATCCAGGAGGTCGCGGACGTTCGGCTCGTGCAGGAAGTAATGCGCCTCGTCCACAACAATTCGGTGCGGCAGGCCCGTACTGCGCCGCAGCGAGGCCAGCATGGGCAGAAGCGAGTTCAGATAATCCACCTTTTCCCGGTAGGGCGTATGCGACAGGTCGATCACCACGCTCATGTCCGGATGGCGTAGTGCCCGCGTGAGGTCGGGAAGCGCCGGAGGAGGGTCGTCGCCGCCAAAAACGACGACGCCCGGAAGCGATTCGAGCGTCCGGTAGTCTCCCTCGGGGTCCACCACGCAGACGCAGTATCCCTGCAGAATTAGTTGCTCGCACGCCAGTCCCGCAACCCAGGATTTTCCGGACCGGGGCTCGCCGGACACCAGCACGTTGCGCCCGCGCACGGCTACATTCAACGGTTGCCCGTTTTCGAGTGTGCCCATCGTCAAATGGAAGC
This sequence comes from Acidobacteriota bacterium, assembly GCA_021780215.1. GTDB lineage: Bacteria > Acidobacteriota > Terriglobia > Acidiferrales > UBA7541 > Palsa-295. Next base: position 6,073 of record JAJXZD010000204.1, on the reverse strand, counting down.
GGCCGATTCGCTGGGGAGGCAGCCTGGTCTCCTGGGCGATTTGCCGGATGAAGGGTGCCACGGCGGCCGGGCCGTTTCCGGGCAACACGAGGTCAGCCTCCCGCTGGAGCGCCAGGCTCCCCCAGCCGACGGCCACCCCGAGTTCGCAGGAGGCAAGCAGGTCGTGGTCGTTCTCGGCATCACCGATGGCCACGGCATTATGTGCGGAGAGACGCATGGAGGTGAGCGCCACGCGGAGGCCCGTCCCTTTGCTGGCCGCTTGGGGCAGAATCATCAGCCGGGAGCGGTTGAATTGCAGTACCAGCGGCAGCTCCATCTCCCGGATGACTTCCAGCACCTGCGGGGCATTATAGGCATCGGTTTCCACCACGCAATCGCCGGCGAGGAAGTCGATTCCCCGGTGCCGCAGCGCGTCGAAAAATCCGGCCGGAGGAGGACGGAAGAGCGATCGAACCTGTCCGTTGGGAAATGCGAGCATGGCCCCGTTCTCCGCCACGATGGCGTCCGTGAAACCGAGGTCTCCGGCTACGCGCCGCAGTTCCGACAAAATCCGGCCCGTTACCAGAATCACGGCAATTTCCCGGGCGCGTATCTCTTGAATCGCGGATCGCACCTCGGGATTCAGGACTCCTTCCTGGGCGATGGTTCCGTCGTAGTCGAGAGCGAGGACTCTAAACTTCATGCCGGATTTTTCACTCCGCACGCAAATGCGAGCATCCCCGAAATTCAGCTTTCGGGGGACGGCGGGCGTCACGCGGCTGGGTGCGCCTGGTCACAGCCCAGCATGACCGCCCGGGAGAGAGAATACTAGCCAGGGCCGCAATCGTGAAATATAAAGGGCAGCGCGTTATTTGATTTTCCGGCGAGGAAACGATGAAGATCCTGCTGGCAGTAGATAACTCCAGCCATTCCCGCAACGCGCTGCAATCCGTCCGCACTCAGTTTTCTCCCCGGGATACCGAGGTCCGCGTGTTGCATGTATTGCAGCCTGTCAGCCTTTCGGCTCCTCCCCAAATGTCTCCGGCCTATGCCCCCGAGTTACGGGAAGAGGGCGTGCAGGCTCGTATCTTGACGAGCGGGATAGCTGAGGAACTGCGCGCGGCGGGCTTTCGCGCGGAGAGCGTCGTGCAAATTGGAGATGTCCGCGAGGAGATTGTTCGCGCAGCCTCGGAATGGCCGGCGGACCTGATTGTTGTCGGCTCGCATGGAACGGGTCGGCTTCGGCATCTGCTGCTTGGCAGTGTGGCCGAGTTCGTCGCGCGCCATGCGCCATGTTCGGTCGAGATTGTTCGCGCGCCAGCAGGGGCTGGCACCAGCTCGGTTCATCCTGGCCGGTCCTGAAAGAGGTCCGGCTGGGCACAGTTCAGCGAAGGGAGAAACAACATGAGAGTGGGAGACGTGATGATGAGGACGCCAGCAAGCTGCTCGCCGAAAACCAACCTGGGAGCTGCGGTGGAGATTTTGTGGACCCGGAATTGCGGGATCCTCCCCGTGGTGGGCGCGGAGGGGCGCGTGATCGGTGTCATTACCGACCGCGACATCTGCATCGCCCTGGCAACGCGGAACCAGATGGCAGGAGAGATCGATGTCTCGCAGGTTTTCTCGGGCCGCCTGATTGCCTGCAGACCCGAGGACGATATCCGCGTGGCCCTGGCCGCGATGGGGAATTCCAAGGTGCGGCGCCTGCCGGTCGTGGACGTGGAGGGGAAGCTGGTTGGAATTCTTTCGATGGACGACGTTGTGCTCCATGCAAATGCGGGCGTTATGGGCCGCGCACCGGAACTTTCGCACGATGAGGTCATGGAGGCATTGAAGCAGGTCTATCGGCCGAATCTTCCCGAGATGGCGCCACGGGCTGCGGCAGCCGCATAGCGTGGAACTGCCCGATCCCTGCCGTTGTGGGACAGGGTGGTCGCGTATTCCACTCCAGCCGCATTTACGCTAGGCTTGCGGGGTATCCTGCGCCCAGGAGGCAGCCTCATGGCTAACCCGAAAATTCTGATTTTGACCGGAGACGCGGCGGAATCGCTCGAAGTGATGTACTCCTATCAACGGCTGCGCGAGGAGGGCTACGTCGTTCATATCGCCGCCCCGGCCAAAAAGAAGCTGCACTTCGTGGTCCACGATTTTGAGCCGGGCTACGATACCTACACGGAAAAGCCGGGGTATAGCTGGGACGCGGACCTCGCTTTCGAGAGCGTTCAACCCGCCGACTACGCTGCCCTGGTGATCCCCGGCGGACGCGCTCCGGAATATATCCGCAACATTCCCACCTGCCAGCGCATCATCCAGCACTTTTTTCAGGCCGGCAAGCCGGTTGCGCATCTCTGCCACGGCTGCCAGGCGCTTGCCGCCGCGGGCGTGCTGAAGGGACGCAAAACGGCTGGGTATCCCGCGCTCGAGCCGGACATCATCGCTGCCGGCGCGCAGTTCGTGAACTCCGAAGCGGTCGCCGACGGCAATATGATTTCGGCACGCGCCTGGCCGGATCACCCCGCGTGGATGGCCGCATTCATCGCCCTCCTCAGGCAGAAGGCGCCCATCGCCAGCCGCGAATCGGCCACGGCGTAAACTCTACGAACGAAAGCACTGTGATTGGGAAATTCTTGTGCGGAGAAGACTGGCTTCGTAAATGGTGCCGAGGGGCAGAGTTGAACTATCGCTCCGTGTTGATGGCACCTAACTGACTGCGTTTTCAAACCGCAGAAGCCCTACAATGCTCGCGATTATCCCACGGAAGGTACAAAACGGGTACAAAAAGGGCGCGGTTTTCGCCGCGCCCCATACCCTTTATCCTGGCCCGCTTGGCTCCACGAACCTTCCCGCACAGGCAAACCGCGTCACGGGTTGCCGTGTCCTTGAAATAGCGGTGTTGGTGCTGCTTCCCGAACGGTTTCTGAAAATACATGAGGCTTGGTAGAGAGTTACCTTAATCGTACAATGCTTCAGCAGCAGTACGAAGGAGCTACTGATACATGAGAGAAGGCTGGGACACTGCGCAAGTGTGCGAGAACGGTCATGACATCAACGCGTATGCTGCATCGATGCCTCAATACAATGCGCCGCGGTGCTCTAAATGTGGCGCGGAAACGATTACAAAGTGCTCCAAATGCAGTGAGATTATTCGCGGTAAATATCACGCCAGCGGTGTGATTGATGTGAACCACTATAAAATACCGAGTTTCTGTCACAACTGCGGGAGTCCGTATCCTTGGACAGACAAACAACTCAGTGCCGCGCGTGAATACGTTCGCGAGTCTGAACGGCTCACGGATAACGAGAAAGGGATTTTGGAGCGAAGCCTGGACGACTTGGTTCGAGATACGCCCAACACGCCGATATCCGTGCTGCGGTATAAACAGCTAGTCAGCAAAATGGGGGCCGCTGCGGCGGAAGGCTTGAAGACAATCTTATTTGGGCTTCTCACGGAAGCTGCGAAACGTCAGATCTGGCCCCACTGAGAGTTTCTGTTTTTTATCTTCTAACTGCTCGACAACCCGGTATAGCGCATCACCAACACGAACGCGCGGACTTGTGCACGTCTTCCTTTCGGGCTATCCGGGTGAACCTCCGTCGCCCAGAGGATCTTCTCCGTTTCCTCAGGTGTGAAGGGGGTGGCCGGATTTCTCGCAAAAATCGGCGGCTCAAGTCCTTTCGCCGGATTGAGCGACATATACCCCGACTCATGGAACCATCGGAACATCCTTTTCAGCCGCGCCAACTTATTCGCCCGCGATTGCGGGCACATTTGCCACGACGATTGGTTGTCCCGAAGGCCACCGGCCGAAATGCCCTCCAAGCGCCCCGAAAAGCGACCGTTCAATTCCTTTTCCAAAAGCTCGAATTTATACAGCGACGGTTGGCGCAGATTCCGCGCCCGGAGATGACCCATGAACTTCTCCAACGCTTCCTTCAAAGAAATCGGCGAAGAACTCCCTGTTCTTCCCATTTCCGAAGTTTCCTCTGGGCTTCCTCCCACGACCTCGTTTTTAACGACTGCCGGACTTCCTTCCCTTGGAACGTCCCGTCCACCCAGACGGGGCATTTGCACTTCCGCTGGCCGTGCAGCTTGAAACCGCAATCCTTGGAATGACGCCGGTACGCCGTAAGCATAGGGCAATATCCGTACACTGGATTTTGCAGGGCTGCAAACGGCAGAAAACGCAAAGGTAAGAATGGTGCCGAGGGGCAGAGTTGAACTGCCTACGCCGGCCTTTTCAGGGCCGCGCTCTACCGGTGAGCTACCTCGGCACCGGGACAACAAGAGATTTTACGGAAAAAAGGGCGGCGCTGAAAGAAGAAAACTCGCGTCGGAAATTGTCCCGAATCCGAGAGTATTCGCGCGAGAGCGCCAAGCGCCCGGAAGCCGCCCCTACTGTCTTGATTCGTCGAATTCCCGCATCCAGTCCTTCTTCTTGAGGACTTCGCGCGGCTTGGCACCATCAGCGGGGCCGACGATGCCGTCCCGTTCCATGAGGTCGATCAGGCGCGCGGCGCGGCCGTAGCCGACGCGCAGCCGGCGCTGGAGCGTGGAGGTAGAAGCGCGGCCCATCTCGCAAACCACGCGGACAGCGTCCTGATAGAGGTCGTCATCCACCTCGCCCTCGGCGCCACCCACGCCGTCCACCCCGCCCGCAGCGTCTTCATCCTTGGGCGGGCGGAGGAGGTCTTCGTTGTAAACCGCTTTGGCCTGCTCGCGCCAGAACTGACAGACGTCGGAGACTTCCTTCTCGCCGACGTATGGGCCATGAATCCGGTGCAAGCGGGAGGAGCCCGCCGGAAGATAGAGCATGTCTCCCTTGCCGAGCAGTGATTCCGAGCCGTTGGTATCTAGAATAGTGCGGGAATCCACCTTGCTAGCCACGCGGAAGGAGATGCGCGCGGGAAAGTTGGCCTTAATTAATCCGGTGATGACGTCCACCGATGGCCGCTGCGTCGCCAGGATCAGATGGATGCCCACAGCTCGGGCCATCTGCGCCAGGCGGGTGATGGATTCCTCGACGCCGTTGGTGTCCACCATCATCAGGTCGGCCAATTCGTCAATCACGATCACCAAGTAGGGAAGCGGGTGGTGCTCCTCGCCCTCCGGGTTGTCAAAGAGCGAAAGCGACTGGCCGCGTTCGAATGTTCGGTTGTACTGCTCGATATTCCGCACGCCGCGCTGCGCCAGCAGTTTCAGCCGCCGCTCCATCTCGCGCGTGGCGTTGCGCAGCACGTTCGCTGCCACCTTCGGATCTGTGACGACCGGCGTAAACAGATGCGGGATGTCCGCATACAGTCCCAGCTCGAGGCGCTTGGGGTCCACCAGGACCAGTTTCAGTTCCTCCGGCGTGGCCTTGTAAAGCATGCCCATCAGCAGGGAATTGATGAATACGCTCTTTCCGGTTCCTGTTGAGCCGGCGATCAGAACGTGCGGCATCTGGGTAAGATCGGCGGCGCGGATGCGCCCGATCAGGTCCTTGCCAAGAGGGAGGGTAAGCTTCGAGGAGGAGTGCGTAAATTCCGGTGACTCGATTACGTCGCGCAGGGCGATGGTTTCGCGGTGCGGATTGGGAACCTCGATTCCCACGGTGGATTTTCCCGGAATGCGCTCGATCAGAATGGACTCCGCGCGCAACGCGAGGCACAAATCGTCGGCCAGGCCGGTGATCCGGCTGTACTTGATCCCGGCCTCCGGCTTGAACTCAAAAGTGGTGACGACCGGCCCGGGATTGATCTGCGTGATATGACCGGCGACATCGAATTCCGAGCACTTCTGTTCGATGGCCCGCGCGTACTCCTTTAACTCGCTCTCTTCCATGCGGTCGCCGCGTTCTGCCGCACGCAGCAGTTCGGAGGAAGGCAGGCGAAAGCTGGCCTTCGTCCGGGAAATCTTCGGATCGGATGCGCTTTTCCTTGCCGGAGGAGCGGTTTCGCCCTCATGGATTTGGATGACCATCGGGATATGTTCGCGTTCGGCGGGCGACTCCTGCTCTTCGGCGTCAGCCTCTTCCTCGGCGAGTTTTCGCGCGGAGACGCGCTGCGGCGCGACCGCTGGCCGCCCAGCAATCTTGATCTCTTCGACTTTCTTGCG
>JAJXZD010000237.1 GCA_021780215.1 Acidobacteriota bacterium | reverse complement strand
TCTGATACTCCGCGCGAGAGGCGAACATGGCGCGGCGACGGGTATCCCGAGCGGGACGGCGGAAGCTGCGATCGTTCGCGGCGGCGAACCCGCCGATGCCGCGAATTGGGGCGGCAATGGCGCCGGCTTCGGCCAGCAACTCGCTCACCTTTTCCAGGAAATCGTGCAGGTGATAGGGCTTGAGCGAGTACGGCAGGACCTCTCGCTCGAGGAGCGGCTGCACCTGGTCGGCCATCAAGGCTGGGACGAGGAACAGCACCCGGATGCGATTGCGCGGGGCGCCCCCCTCCTCCTGCAGGGCTTCTTCGCCGCTGTGCGCAAGCTCACGGAGAATGGCGAATAAGGGACCGGCCAGATCCACAGCGGCGACGTTGACAATCGCCAAGTTCCAGTTGCCGGTAGCCAGCGCGGCCAGAGCCTGCGCGGCCCCGGGAACGATACGCACACGCCACCCCTCGGCATCGAGAGTGCTCTTCAGCGCGCGTTGGCTGGCTGCGTCGTTGTCAATGACCAGGATGCTGGCTTCCAGCACGGCTGGGCCTCCGGGAGGGTAGTAGTTCTCAAGTATAGGAGAGGCGCAAGGAAGGCCGCGGGCGAGGGGAAGGGGGATTTCCAGGAGAAGGCAGTCCCGGAGTACAGGCGAATAAACAGCGAATAATAGTTCTTGACATGGCGAACATAAGGCGAATATATTTGGCCTGCGGCGAGGCTGCCCATGGCTACTTCTCCCATGCTGCAAACACCTTCGGCGGGGCCCCGGCTCCGTCGGAAGGGCAGGAAGCCAGCTAGCCTCACTCTATTTCCCCCAGCCGTCCGCCACGGCACCAGTGAGCCTTTGTGCGAGGTTTCCCCGCCCCCTCCGGGCCCTGACCGGAGCCGGAAGCCCGCTCTGGAACTGGTTGGCATCGCGCGCCTCGCCGCCTCCTCCCCGCGCGTGGAGAGCAAGTGCGGAACGGAGTATTTTCTTCTGCCGGTGCGGTCCATCTTGAATGAATGCCACTCGGACCGGATGCCATTCCGGTGGACAGTGAACCCTTACCGAGGCTGCGAATTCGGATGCCGGTACTGCTATGCGCGGTACACCCACGAATACCTGCGTCTGGAACCTGCGGAATTCGAGACTAAGATTTTCGCCAAGCAGAGTGCCGGAGCGCTAGCCGCCCGGGATCTGGACCGCGAGCGGATTATCGGAGAGCACATTGCCATCGGAACAGCCACCGATCCCTATCAACCAGCAGAGCGCGAATTCGGAGCCACGCGGACGATCCTCGGAAGGATGGCCGAACGCGAGGGGCTGAGCCTGTCCATTACCACGAAGTCGGACCAGGTGGTGCGTGATTTGGATTTGCTGCGGCGGATCTCCGCGAGGTCGTCGCTGAGCGTGAATGTAACCATCACAACGCTGCGCCCGCGACTGGCCCGGCTGCTGGAACCCCGCGCGCCGCGTCCGGACCTGCGCCTGCAGGCCGTGCGCCGATTGCGCGATGCCGGGATTTCCGTTGGGGTGTTCGCCATGCCGGTCATTCCGGGGCTGACCGACCGCGAGGAAGATCTCGACGCGCTGGCGCGAGCAGCTCGCGATGCGGGCGCAGAATGGCTCGTCGCGAGCGTGCTCTTCCTGATGCCGGCTGCATGGAAGACATTTCTGGCTTTTCTCGAGAGTCGATTTCCCAAGCTGGCTGGCCAATACAGAACCTGGTACACGGGCTATGGTGAGGCCCCGGAGTATTACCGGCGGCGGATCAGCGAGCAGATGGCGCAGTTGCGCGCGAAATACAGCCTACCATCGCATCCGGAAAGCCCCACGCCGGCCTGCCAGCAATCACAGCAGTTCGCATTGCAATGGAGCGCCGGAGGATGCGCATGAGAACAATAAAGCGGAGCAGGGCTCGACGAAAGCCATCGGCTGCGAGGGGGCTTTCGGAAATTCCGCCGGCTGCAATGGGGGAAGCAGCGGTTGTGCGAGGGATCAAATTGAAGACTATCTCCCGTTGTACGCTCATGTTTGCCCTGGTTTGTCTTGTGGCGTTCATTGCCGGACGCCCGCCGATATCTGCCGCTGGGCGATTCGCCAGCCCGCCGACGAGACGAAAGGGATGCACGGAGAGGCGGCATTTGACATCTGGCTCCGCAGCCGGCCGGAGGCAGCAAGAAAGGCGTCCGTCAGCACCTGATGTGATGCGATTCAGGGCAGGATAATGCGCGGAGCCTCAGCAGGCTGCTCCGCGGGAAGGGGGAACTGCTCGCGGAGGAATCCGAGGAAGGCGCGCGAGAGCGGCCGGCCATTGCCATGCTGGCTGGCAAGGCGCAGGAGAAAAATAAGGATGTAAAAAATGTCCCGGTCCCGCAAAGCCGGGAGGCGGCACTAGCGCGAAATTCGCGGAGGCAATCTATGACACGGGTGTAAAGCGCGTGAAGCAGCGGCGCGGCGGGCGGGCGCTCAAAATAAATGCCGGAAACGAGCGTGCGGTAGGCTTCCGCGAGCGATTCGAGGACGGCCAACACGCCGGGGTCGCGCAAGTCCGGGTTGCGCATCTGGAAGGCGACAATCGCGGACGCGATTTCCGCGACCAACGGCCAGCGCTCATGGAGAAACTCGGGAGGGACGGCAATATCCGGAAACGCGATTTGCGCCTCGCCGGGCGGCGGGCGATGTTCGGCTTCGTAACGGTGTGCGGAGAGCAAGTAGGTGCAGTCCGGCAGGCAGTCAATGGTGCTCTCGCGGCCGGTGCCACAGCAAACCGCGCAGATCTTTTCACCTTTCGCCGGGCAGAACCGCTTGGCTGGTCGCTTCTCGCAGATCGCGCAAATCATGCCGCTTCTCTCGATCCCCTCGCTGTCGGAATGGCAAGCCTTCAGACTACGGGAAGGGGAGGGTGCGCGCAAGATAAACGCAGCCTGCTCACGAGCGGCGGCGCTTGCTGGCAGAGTGTTGTTCCCCGCCGGGCGACGAGGATTTTTTTAAGCGCTGGGTGAAGCGGATCGGCGTCCCGGAAAAGTCGAAGGAGGCGCGCAGGCAATTCTCCAGGAAGCGCTGGTAGCTGAAATGCAGCGGGCGCGTCTGGTTGGTGAAGAGGACAAAGGTAGGGGGCGAGGAAGAGGCTTGGGTGATGTAGTAGATCTTCACCTCCCGGCTGGCAGGGGAGGTGCCGCGCTCGAGGTCCACGCTTTTGAGCCATCGATTGAGTTCACCGGTGGAGATGCGGCGGCGGCGCGCCGCGGCGACGCGGTCAATGAGCCCGTAGAGCTTTTCCGTGTGCTCACCGGTGAGCGCGGAAAGGAACACAATCGGGGCATAGGAGAGAAACTTCAGCTTCTCGCGGATCATCGGCTCGTATTTCGAAAGCAGCTTTGCCGGAGAGAGTGGAGCGGCCTTGCCCGTGGTCGGCCGACCCTGCCGGCCCGCCTTGGCGGCGGCTTGGCGGGCCAGGTCCCATTTATTCATCACGATGATGACCGAACGCCCGGACTCCGAGGCGTAGCCCGCGATGGTGGCGTCGTGGGAGGTGACTCCGGCGGAGGCGTCTGCGACAAGCAGGGCGATGTCCGCGCGCTCGAGGTGCTGTCGAGCCATCACTACGCTAAGCTTTTCGGCGATGAGCCGCGTTTTGCCCTTGCGGCGGATGCCGGCCGTATCGAGGAAGCGGTAGGACTTATCGCCGCGGCGAACGACGGTATCCACCATATCGCGGGTCGTGCCCGGCTCGGGGGAGACGATGGCGCGCTCGGCGCCGGCGAGGCGGTTGAGAAGCGTGGATTTCCCGACGTTGGGTCTGCCGATAATGGCGATGTGGATGTCCGGCTCGGCTGTGGGAGCCTCGGCGCGGGGAAAACCGGCGGTGAGCGCGTCGAGGAGCGCGTCAATGCCGAAGCCATGCTCGGCGGAAATGGGAAAGACCTCCGAGCCCAGCTTGTAGAAAGGAGCGGCCAAGTCCGCTTGCTGTGGGGAATCCACCTTGTTCACGGCGATCATGGGCGGATGGCCGGCGCGGCGCAGGAGTTGGGCGAGTTCGGCATCGAGCGCGACGGGTCCGGTACGGCCATCCACCACCTGGACGACGTGGGCTGCGCCTTCGATGGCCACGCGCGCCTGGCGAAGAATCTCCGCCGGGATGCCGGCCTTTTCCTCCGGGATGATTCCTCCCGTATCCACTACCTCGAACGGGCGGCCCTCCCAATGCGCGTTGCCGTAAATGCGGTCGCGGGTGATGCCTGGCTCGTTGGTGACGATGGAGCGGCGCGTGCCCGTCAGGCGATTAAACAGCGTGGATTTTCCGACGTTCGGCCGTCCGACGATGACGATGGAGGGAAGGGTCATTTCGACGGCGCGGCAGCATGCATCTGGCGCTGAAGTTTCAGCCGCTCCTCCAGCAGGCCCCTCAACTGCTCGGGCGGGACGCTGGTCTCGATCTGGCGCTGTAGATCGGCAAGCTGGCGCTCGATGCCGCGTTGCCGGAGAACCGCCAGGCAGCTTTCCGCCTCCTCCCAGGTAGCCTCGGGAGATTCTTCGAATAGGATTTCAAAAAGCATGCGGCGGTCGCGGTCGTCCAGGGACGAGGCGAAGGCGGCCGCATCCAGGGGCTCGGCGGCCCTGGCGGCGAGCGCGGCGAAAATTTTCTCCGTCTCAAGGCCCAGGTGCAATCCTCCGGCAAGGATTTCTCCGGAGAGCTTTTGGCGAAATCCCTGTGCTTCGACGAGCATCTGCATCAGGCGGCGCTCGGCGGGAGAGACGGGAAGGGCGAGCAATTCGGGACGAGGCTTCACTTCGCCGCGGCGTTCCGCGGCAGCGCGGCGAAGGGACTCGCGCAGGACAGGTTCATCCACGCGGAGCTCCGAAGCGATGCGTGTGGCCCATTCCGAGCGCAGCAGGCGGCTGGGGAGGCGCTGCACATAAGGCATCAGAAAATTGACGGCGGCGAGTTTTCCCGCGGTGGTCGAGCGGTCCATGCTCCGGGCGCGGCCGATGAGGTAGTCGAGATAGGCCGGGGCCTGCGCGAGAAGATTGCGATAGGCCTCCGAGCCCTGCTCACGCAGGTATTTGTCCGGATCGGCGCCCCCGGGCAGGGCCAGGACGCGCACGTCGAACTCCTGTTCGAGCAGGAGGGCAAGGGAACGCTCGGTGGCGGCCTGGCCGGCCGTGTCGGGGTCGTAATTGACGACCACGCGTCGGGTGAAGCGTCCGAGCAGCTTGATTTGCGGTTCGGCCAGACTGGTGCCGCAACTGGCTACCACGGCGGCGATTCCCGCGCGGGCGACGGCAATCGCGTCCATGTAGCCTTCGACGAGGATGACGCCGTCATTGCGGCGGATCGCTTCCTTGGCACGGTCGAGATGATAGAGGACGCTGCTCTTGGAATAGATCGGCGTCTCCGGCGAGTTCATGTACTTGGGATGGTCGTCGCCCAGGGCGCGCCCGCCGAAGGCGATGATTTTCCCGGCGTCGTTCGCGATGGGGAACATGATGCGGCGCCGGAAGCGGTCATAGAAGCGCCCGCCCGAATCGCGCGAGAACAGCCCGGACGCTTCGAGCACTTTTTCCGGGTAGCGGGACTGGAGGCGGCGCAGCAGGGCATCGCCCGAGGAGGGAGCATAGCCTAGGCCGAATCGGTCCATTGCCTCCTCAGTCAGTGCGCGCTCCTCGAGGTAGGCCCGCGCGACTCTTCCTTCGGCACCCTCGCGGAGCTGGCGTGCGAAGAAGGCTGCAGCCTCGCGGTGCAACTCGACCAATGCGGCGCGCGCCTGGTTTTCACGGTGTTCCTCGGGGGTGCGTTCGCGGGGCCGGGGAATCGGGATGCCACACTTTTCAGCGACGGCGCGGACTGCCTCCGGGAAGGCGCACTTGTCCATCTCCATCACGAACTTGAAGACATCGCCGCCCGCGCCGCAGCCGAAGCAATGGTAAATCTGCCGGACGGGATGAACGGCGAAGGAAGGAGTCTTTTCCTGATGAAAAGGGCACAGGCCGGTGAAATTCTGCCCTGTTTTTCGCAGGCGAATGTATTCACCAACCACGCGGACAATATCCGCCTGTTGCTTGACTTTTTCTGCGAAGGAACCCGCCTCGGCCATGCCATGAAAGTAGCACGTTTCGCGCAGGCACTCTAGCCTCGCAGTTCGGCCACCGTCACGGCCGCGCCGCCGCGGTCCTCGGTCTCGGAATGAATGTTCTGGACGAGCGGATGCGCGGACAAAAAGGCCGCCAGCCCGCGGCGCAGCGCGCCGGTGCCATGTCCGTGGATGATGCGGACACGGGCGCGGCCGGCCAGCGCCGCCTGATCGAGAAACTTGTCCACCCGTGCGGAGGCTTCTTCGACCGTGCAGCCGATGACGTTGATCTCCTCCGCGGCGGATTCCAGCTGGGCTTCCGCGTGCACGGTGACGCCGCGAGGGCGCGGCAGTACGGCGTGCAGCCGGGCGGGAGGAGCTTCCTCCACCGCGGCGGCGATGTCCGCCAGAGGGACCTTCATGCGCAGAGGCCCGGCTTCGACTTCCGCGACGCGCCCGTCGTGGCCGCGAAAAATAACCGGCTGCTTGATGCCGCGCACGCGAATGCGCTGCCCGGGCGCGAGGCGATCGGGCGACAGCGGCTTTTCGGGAGCCGCGGGCGCCACGCCGAGATCGGGCTGCGCGGCCGCGAGCGTCTCGAGCACGGCGGCATCGGCTTCGGCGCGCGCGTTGGCGGCCAGGCTTTTCCAGCGGCGGCCGGCGAGCTTTTCGAGTTGGGCCCGGCGGGAAGGGGCGCGGACATCGGCGGCCAGGCGGGAGACTTCGTCCCCGAGGCGCTTTTGCGTTTCGTGGAAATTTTTCTCGAGTGCGGCGATGCGCTTCTGCTGACGCTCGACCCATTCGGAACGCAGGGCGCGGCGTTCGGCCTCGAGCTGCACGCGCTCTTCGCCGAGCGCGCGGCGAGCCTCATCCATCTCGGCGCGGCCGCGATGGAGGTAGGCAATCAGCTCGGCCGCTTCGCGCGATTCCGGGGAAAGAGTGGCGCGGGCGCGGTCCACGACGCGCGCGGGCAGACCGAGGCGCCGGGCGATTTCGATGCCGCTGGACATTCCGGGAACGCCCGTGAGCAGCCGGAACGTAGGACGCAGGTTGGCATGGTCGAATTCCATGGCGGCGTTGAGGACGCCGGGGGCCGTGGCGGCATAGGCTTTCAATCGGTCGTGGTGCGTGGTGGCTAGCGTGATCGCGCGCCGCTCGCGAAACTCCTCGAGGAGGGCCACGGCGATGGCCGAGCCTTCCTCCGGGGCGGTGCCGGCGCCGATTTCATCGAGGAGGATCAGCGATTGTTCCGTGGCAATTTCGAGCATTGCCTTGAGGTTGAGCATGTGAGCGGAAAAGGTGGACAAATCGGCGGCGATGGATTGTTCGTCGCCGATATCGGCGAGCACGCGGTCGAACACAGGCAGTTCGGCGCGCTCCGCAGCCACGGGGATGCCGGACTGCGCGGAGAGAGCGGCAAGCCCGGTGGTCTTGAGCGCCACCGTCTTTCCGCCGGTGTTCGGCCCGCTGATGACCATGACGCTGCCAGGGGAGCCTTCGCCGCCGCCAAAATCGAGCGAGAGCGGCACGGCCGCCCGCCCGCGGGGACGCAGGGCGGCTTCGAGGACGGGATTGCGCGCCGCGGCGAGGCGCAGGCGGTTTCCCGCGGTGAATTGAGGAATTGAGCAATCGTATTCGCGGGCGAATCGGGCGCGCGCAAAAAGCGAATCGAAATGGGCGACGCCATCGGCTTGCGCCGCTAGGAGGGAGCATTCGGCACGCAGGCGTTCGGTCAGCTCGGAGAGGATGCGGGCAATCTCGGCGGCTTCCTCCTCGGCGAGTTGCACCAGCCGGTTGTTCAAGTCAATTGCTTCGAGCGGCTCGAGAAAGAGCGTCTGGCCGGTGGCGCTGGCACCGTGGACGACCCCGGGAACGGCGCGGCGGTCGGCGGAGCGCACGGGGATGACGAAGCGTTCGTGGCGGAGGGTGATGTAGTCCTCGCCGGCGGGCTCGCCACGGGTCCGCAGGATGGATTCGAGGGCGCGCTGGATTTTGTCGCGCGCGGCCGCGCGGCCTGTGCGAATGTGCCGGAGCTGCGGCGAAGCGTCGTCGCTGATCTCGCCGTTCGGCAGGACGGCGCGGCGGACCGCGGCCGCGAGGGGGCGGAGATCGGGCAGGGCGGCGGCGCGTTCGGCGAGGCGCGGGTGCGCGGCCGCGTCGGTGCGGAAAATCTGCCGGACGGCGCCAGCCGATTCGATGAGCGACGCAGCGGCGAGAAGCTCGGCGGGAGTCATGACGGAAGCAGGCACGGCGAGCCGCGCCAGCCATGGCTCGGGGTCGTCGACCGAGCTGAAGCCAAGGTCTCCGCCGGAACGCAGATACGCCATCGCCTCTGCCACCAGCGCGAATTCCGCGTCGAGTGCCGGCACGTCCTGTCCCGGAGCGAGAGCGAGAATGGCCCGACGGCCTAGAGCGCACGTCGAGGCGCCGCTGACTAGCTCCTTCAGCCGGTCAAATTCGAGTAATTCCTCTGCGGGACGCGACATGCCAGCCTCGATGTTACGGTTTTGCCGCCTTTGCCGGCGCGAAATGCGCGGCGAAAAATTCGGCCGCCGCTTCGGGCGAATGCGCCACATGGACCAGCGGCTCGCCTGAAAATGTCCGCCGGGAGGATTGGCCGAACTCGGCGAAGAGCACGCGGTCAATCACCGGCTGCCAGAAATCGCCCAGGACCACCAGAGGTTTTTTCTTCATCGCGCCCTTGCTGAGCATTTCCCATACAACCGCCAGCTCGACGAGCGTGCCGGTGCCGCCGGGGCACGCGACGTAGCCTCGGCCGCGCGCGATCAACTGGAAGAGACGCTCGCGCCATGTGCTCACGCGAATCTCGCGCTCGATCCAGGGATTGGCGCGGGACTGAAAGGCCCGGGCGGTGACCGCGAGCGTCCTGCCGCCGGCTTCTCTTGCGCCCCTCGAGACAGCTTCCATCACGCCGCCGTAGCCCCCGCTGCAAACGGCCAGGCCGCGGGCGGCCAGCACCGCCCCGAGCGCCTGCGCTTCGGCGTAGCGGGAATCGCCCGGGCGCGGACGGGAGCTGCCAAATACGGTGACGACAGGGAACCGTTGGTTCATCGATTTTTCCCATGTTTTGGCGCGGGGCCGAGAGTTTCGATCATCGCGGTTGCAAGAGCGTCGAGCGGAGCCGTGGCCTCCACGCCGTGGAGTGCGTCGTTGTTACGGAACATCGCAAAGACGAGATGTTCGCCGCGAAGCGTTGTGGCGTAGCCGGAAAGCGCCCGAACGTGGTCGGTGGCTCCGGTTTTGGCTTCGATGCGGCCCGCGGCGGGCGTGTGCCTCAGGCGATCCTCGAGCGTGCCATCCACGCCGGCGATGGGAAGCGTAGAGCGAAACTGGCGTCCCCAAGGCTGGCGCGCGGCATAGAGCAGGAGGGAAACGACCGCGCGCGGGGTGACCAGATCGTCGCGGGAGAGGCCCGAGCCGTCGGAGAGTGCGACATCCTGGTCGGCAATGCCCGCCGATTGCATAAATTGGCGTTCGAGGGCGAGTCCCGCAGCGGAAGAGCCGACGCCCATCTTCTTGCGCCCCACGGCACGCAGGAAAAGCTCAGCGTGCAGATTCTGGCTGATCTTGTTGGCCAGACCAACGCTTTCCAGCAGCGGAGGAGAAGAATGTTCGGCGAGGATGACCGGATCGGGAGCGGGCGGCGCGAGATCGGCCGCAATCACCGGCTCGCTGGAGGCAGTGGTGTGCGGCGGAGGGGCATGGCGCACCTGAATGTCGCCATGCGCGCGCACGCCGCGGGCCTCGAGCAACTGGCGGAGCGCCAGCGCCGCGGTCCGGGCCGGGGCAATCATGGCCAGGTCTATTTTCACGGGCGCATGGCCCGCGGGAACGATGCCGCGCAGTAACAGAAAGTTACTCCCCGGCTGGCGCACCACGGCGAGGTCGGGCGCTTCGCCGGAAGGGCCGGTGACAATTTCGCGCGCTATGCCGTCCGCGGCGGCGGTCGGTTTGGTTGCGACGTTCGGCGCAACTCCGGCGCGCGCCCCGGGAAAGATCGTGACGGACACGATGTTGTCGTTGAAGTCGAGGGCGCTCACAGGCGCGCCGTAATCAAAGAAAAGATCGCCGACGCTCCATCCTGCGGGATAAGGATCGTACGGGAAGAGCGAATCATCGGCCACGATGGCGCCATCCACCTCGCGCAGGCCGCGGGCCACGGCGGCATCGGCCAATTCAGCAAGAACCTTTTCGGGAGGGCCTTCGCGTTCGGATTTTCCCGCATAAGGAAAGACGCGATTGGAGAGATCGGGATCTCCTCCGCCGGCGAGAATCAAGTCCCCCGCGAGCCGGCCATCGGCGCCGAGCGGGCTTTGCGATTCAAGCGCGGTACGGAAGCGGTAGTCCGGCCCGAGAATGGCCAACGCCAGCGCGGTGGTGATGAGCTTGGCATTCGAAGCGGGCGTGAAGAAATGGTCTGGATTGAGCGCATAGAGCGTCTCGCCGGTATCCCGGTCCGCCACCAGAACGCCCCAGAAAGACCGTCCCGCCTGCGACGCGCCGAGAATCGCCTGTGCTCGCGCCCGGAACTTCACCACATCCGGGCGAACCGCCGCATGAGCCGGTTTCGCAGGCGCGCGCCATGCCAGGAGCGCATGACGGGCGGCCATGGCCTGGGAGAAGGGCAGCGCAGTCGCCGCGACAATGGCGACCGTCGTTCGAATCTTGCAACCTATTGAGCGGGCAAGGAATCTATTCATTGCGAAGGCCGGTATTCCCCCGGCATTCAGAATTATAGTGTACGGCCGCCCTTCCGCCGAAGCGGGGGAAGAGGTTGCGCGATACGGCTCCAAACACATATCATGTTGTCCTGGCCCACAGGAGGAAATCGATGAGGAAAGTTCTGCCGGTTATTCTTGCCATCACGCTTGCTGGCTTGCCGTCGCTACTTGTTCCCCCGGTCGCGCGGGCCGACAGTGCGGAGAAGGACAACGCCCGGCTGAAGAATGCCGGGCAGGTGATGAAGGAGATTTTGAACATCCCGGACGACATCCCGCAGGATCTGCTGGATAAGGCCGATTGCGTTATCGTGATTCCCTCGGTAATCAAATTCGCCTTCGGACTGGGAGGCAGCTATGGCCGCGGCGCGATGACCTGCCGGAGTGGAGACAACTTCAGGGGCCCATGGGGTGCGCCGACCATGATGGCGCTCGAGGGCGGAAGCATCGGATTCCAGCTCGGCGGGCAGGCCACCGATTTTGTTCTCTTGGTGATGAATCCGAGCGGCGCCGGTTCGATCCTGAGCAGCAAGGTGAGGGTTGGCGCGGACGCCTCGGCTGCGGCGGGGCCGAAGGGGCGCTATGCGGGAGCAGACACGGACATCGCCATGCGCGCGGAAATTCTGACCTATTCGCGCTCGCGGGGCATTTTCGCGGGGATATCGCTTGCCGGCTCGACGCTGCGGCCGGACGACGATTCGAATGAACGGGTATATGGGAAGAAGATCCCGGCAAAGGACATCGTCCTGCACGGCGCGGCATCAATTCCTTCCTCGGCGGAGTTGCTGATCTCCACGCTGAACCAGCACAGCCCGAAAAACCTCTCGAAGTAACTCCTTGCAGAATCTCCGCGCCGGAGCCACTGGCTCCGGCGCGGGCTATTCTTAGCTGGCTGCTTTTGCGGGCGGCCGCGCCTTCATGTTGACTCCTGCTCAATTATGACTTATAGTCGCAAACGTCTGATGGTCAGATTCGAACCAACCCCGGCTGCGCAGAAGCCGGCCCAGCCCCCCGCTCTCCCGCGCGCAGGGCGGCGCGAGCGGCGCCGCGCGGAAATCCGCGAGCGACTTTTTCGCGCCGCGCTCGAGCTCTTTGCCGAGCGGGGCTATCTGGAAACCACGGTTGCGGACATCACCGAGGCTGCGGACGTCGGCAAAGGGACCTTCTTCAACTATTTCCCGACCAAGGAGCACGTGCTGGCGACGTTCGGCGCGGAGCGGATCGCGGCGATCGAGCGTGGTCTGGAGCGTGCCCGTAAAGGGCCGGCGCTACCTGTGCTGAAGTTTCTG
>JAJXZD010000048.1 GCA_021780215.1 Acidobacteriota bacterium | reverse complement strand
ATTTACTTCCGCCAGCACGTGCCGCGCCGTCTTCGCCGCCGTCAGCGTCGAGTCCACGCCCACGCCCAGGCTGCAGAATCCGTGCGGATCCGGCGGAGAAACCTGCACCAGCGCCACGTCGAGCGGCAGCGGCCCGTCCACGAACAGGCCCTCCACTTCGCTTAGGAAAACCGGCGTGTAGTCGGCCCGCCCCTCGTTCACCGCCTCGCGCACGTTCGGCCCGATGAAAATCGCGTTGTGGCGGAAATGGCCCTCCATCTCCGGCTTCACGTAATCGGCGCTACCGAGCGTCATCATGTGCACGATTTCGACGTCGCGCAGTTCCGGCGCCCGCGCGATCAGTGCGCGCACCAGCACCTCCGGCTCCGCGCAGCCCGGATGAATGTACACGCGCATGCCGGACTTCACCGCATCGAGCGCCCTCTCGGCCGTCACCAGCTTGTCGCGATAACGCGTTTGCCATTCCGCCATGCGCTTCTCCCGTTCCGCAGACCTCGTGGCCCAAAAGCAAGACAGAGAAGTGCACGTCATCTTCCAAAACTTGGCAAGGGGAGGGTTCGTAACTAATGGAAGGTCAAACAGTTGGATGCCGCAGTGAGCCGCGGTCCACGGTCAAAGCTCTCACATCTCACCCAATCAAGACGCCGCCTGCGCCAAATGCCCCAAGGCCTCAAAGCGACAAGGAGTGAAATTTATCCCGGCCTGTGATTCCGGGTGGGCTTGTGTTCGGAGGGAATCCGGCCCAACTCTGGGCCCTTGAGCGTCCTCCGCGTCTCCGCAGTGAACGGTTTTCGCCCCTAATGTTGCAGGTAAACTTCCCCCGGCAGCGTGACGATCAGAATCGCCAGAAACACCACCAGCACAGTGGCAAAGAGGAACCACGCCTTTCCCGAAGTCAGTGAACTCGTCCCTTTCTGCACGCCTTTCATCTCGATCCCGACGTATCCGTGCAGAATGATGAGGGCCACCACGATGAGCAGCTTGAAGTGCAGCCAGCCCGCATGCAGGAAGTATGCTTTGTTCGTGAAGATCAGCGTGATTCCGGCCAGAATCGTCAGCAGCGCACCGGGATCAGCCATCGCGCGCATCGATTTCTTTTCGATCCGGGTGAGCGCCGCGCGAGCCTCAGGCGCCGTCTCCTGCACGTGCCGCGAGAGCAGCACGGTCGTCATCAGCAGCCCGCCAATCCACAAGACAATGCCAAAAATATGAAAAACCAGTGTCCAGGCGACCATAAAGGGAGTTCGTCTCCTATCGAAACAAGCATGAGCATTGTAGCCCCCCGCGCCGCATTTATGCGAAAAACTCTGAAATAACGCCTCGTCGCGCGCTCCGCCCGCTGCCCGCCGTGCCGAACAACGGGCCCTGTGTTAATATGTTTCCGCGGGGTGGAGCAGTCTGGTAGCTCGTCGGGCTCATAACCCGGAGGTCGCTGGTTCAAATCCAGCCCCCGCAACCAACTCTTTCGTCATTCCTTCCGACCTTCCAATTTCTTCGCCTCCTTGAGGCCGGAACACGCGCGGCTGGCTTCCTTGCGCCTGGGAGGCGCTTGCACATGGCGTAGGGTGGTAGACTTAGCCGGACTACGGGAGAACGGACGCCCTCAGCAGGAGGCAACGCCAGCTCGGCCAGAGCGCACTGAGCAGGGAGCGCGAACCTGTCATGCCCGCCAAACGGCCTTTCTTGCGATCAGATCCGGGAACCGCAGCGGGACGCTGGTTCTGGGTAACGCTGACGCTGTCGAGCATCACGATTGTCTCGGTGGTGTTTCTCGCTTGGGAGCTGATCGAAGACCACTTTTTCCGCAACCTGGATTACCGGGCCCTCCATTACCTGTACATCACCCGCGGAATCGTCTCTTCTCTGCTTCTGGCCTTCTGGGCGGCTTGGTATGTGCTTCGGGAACGAAGGGCGAGCGAACAGCAGCTGCATCTATCCCGCGAACATTACCGGGGGCTGCTTGAGGCGTCGCCGGGCGCCGTAGTGCTCTACGACGGCGATCTTGTGATCACCGAATGGAACGCGGCCGCCGAGCGGCTCTACGGCTTCAACAAGGCCGAAGCGTTCGGTAGCCGCTTGGCGACGGTACCGCCGGAAAAGGAAGCGGAACTGCGAGAGTTTCTCGATCAGGCGCGGCGAGGCAACGCGGTGCTCGACGTGGAGACACACCGGCGAAACAAGGATGGCGAGGATCTGGACGTTCAGCTCAGTTTGCTGCCCTTTCGCGGCGTTTCCGAAGAAAATTACTTTTTGGAGGTCACCAACGACATTCGCGAGCGGGTGCGTTTGCGCCAGGCGCTTTTGCAACTGGAGAAGCTGACGACGATGGGGGAAATGGCGGCGGGCACGGCGCACCATCTGAACACGCCACTCGCTTCCATGCTGCTTCGAGTGCAGATGATGCGGGCAAACGCGAAGGGAAGCGCGGCGATGGAGCTAGAACAGCTGGAAGCCAGCATCCAATTCTGCCAGCAATTCGTGCGCCGGCTTCTCGATTTCAGCCGCCGTCCGCAATCCAGCAAGCAGCCGGAATCATTGAGCGGCACCTTGGAATCCGTGGTCAGCTTCCTTTCCCCTCAACTGCACGCGAAACGCGCCCGGCTCGCCCTGGACCTGGCGGCGACGAATGGGGACAAGGTCTTCGCCGATCGGAATCAACTGGAAGCGCTGTTCATCATCCTGCTCAGCAACGCGCTAGACGCGATCTCCCTCGACGGGAATATCGCGGTCCGTTCCTTCCACTCCAGGTCGAAACGGATCGAGATAGAGATCGCCGATGACGGTTGTGGGATTGATCCCGAGGATGTGCCCCGCGTCTTCCAACCATTTTTCAGCACCAAGCCTGTGGGGAAAGGAACGGGGCTAGGGCTGGCGCTGGCCAGCAGCATCCTTCAGGAACACAACGGCTCCATTCGGCTGGCCAGCACGCCGCAAAAGGGCACCAAGGTCCACATTGAACTCCCGGTTTGGCGTGAGGAGACGCATCGCAAAGGAGAACAAGCGTGAAAGGCAATCATCCCTGCCGGATCCTGGTTGTGGATGACGACGCGAGCCTGCTCGACGCCCTGCGAA
>JAJXZD010000044.1 GCA_021780215.1 Acidobacteriota bacterium | reverse complement strand
CCGGCGCAAGCCGCAGTCCCGCCGCCCTATTTCGCGAGATAGACTTCCTTGCCGCGCAAGCCCTCGTGCGAATGGCGCAGGGGCAGAGTCCCCTCCGGTGCCCGCCTCAGCTCCTCCGGCACGAACTCGCCCAGGTTTCCTTTCGCTGGCGTGACACCGCCGTCCGCCAGAAATAGGAGGCCGGTGACGTAGCTGGCTTCGTCCGAAGCAAGAAAGGCAAAGATGTTGGCCATCTCCTCGGGCGTGCCGCGGCGTCCCAGCGGCACCATTCCATCAATCGTCTTCTGTATCTCCAAGTTCAGCGGCCCGCCAGGCCCGCGTGTCCAGGCGGTATCAATCGCGCCCGGGCAAACGCAGTTGGCGCGCACGCCGTAGCGCGCCTGTTCGAGCGCCACGCCCTTCATGAAAGCGTGCAGGAACCCCTTGCTCGCTCCGTAGGGGGTGAAATTCGCCGAGCCGTTGATGCCCGCTTCGGAGCCGGTGAAGAGGATGTTTCCGCGGGTTTTTTGCAGGTGCGGAAGCGCGAACTTGGTCATCAGAAACGCCGTCCGGATGTTGTTGCGAATCGTCCGCTCGAAGTCCTCGATGCGGTAGGCTTCGGTCGGCGCGTTGGCGATGAAGATTCCGGCATTGTTCGCCAGGACGTTGATCCGCCCGAACCGCCGGATCGCCGCGTCCACGCACGCGCGCGCCTGCGCTTCCTCCGCCAGGTCTCCGACGAACGCCTCCGCTTCGCCGCCTCCCGCAACGATTGCCGATGCAACATCCTTGACCGGATCGCTTGGCAAGCCCGCCAGCAGCACGCGCGCTCCCTCCCGCGCGAATTTGTGCGCGATCGCCTCGCCGATGCCCGTCCCCGCCCCTGTGATAATTGCCACCTTGTCCTTGAGCCGCATAGGTCCTCCCTTTCGGCGCCCATGATATGCCCGCCCTGGCGCGAAATGAAGCGCCGGATGCAAACCTCCGCACCGGCAGAAGTACGACCATGAATGTACAGAAATACTGCTCACGCGGGAAAGGCTGCAGAGGCGCCCCCGGCGGAAACCACAGGGCAAGCGTATAATCGCCGGAATCATGCCGGACGCTCTCGAACGCGCGGCCCGTGAGAAGCGCCTGGCGGCGCTAGGGTCGGTTGGATCGGCCGTGTTGCTGGTGTTCCTGAAGGTGTTTCTGACGATTGTGACGGGCAGCCTGGGCGTGCTTTCGGAGGCGCTCCACTCGAGCCTGGACCTGGTAGCGGCGGTCATCACGTATCTCTCCATTCGTGTGGCGGATAAGCCGGCGGATGCCGAGCATCTTTACGGCCACGGGAAAGTGGAGAGCTTCTCGGCGTTTGTCGAAACCGGGCTGCTGCTGCTGACGGCGGTCTACGTCATCTGGGAGGCGCTGCAGCGCCTGCTCTTTCGCGCCCCGCATATTTACCCGAGCCTGAAGGCCATCTTTATTCTCCTGGTGGCCATGGGCATAGATCTGATCCGCTCCCGGGCGCTTCGCCGAGTGGCCGACAAATATCCGAGCGAGGCGCTCGAGGCCGACGCCCTGCACTTTTCAACCGACGTGTGGAGCACTCTGGTGGTCATCGTGGGAATCACCGGGGCCTGGCTGGGAGAGAAGCTCGGCATTCCGGGCCTCGGGCGGCTGGATGCGGTGGCGGCGCTCGGGGTGGCTGGCGTGATTCTGTGGATCGGGTCGCAGCTTGGCCGCCGCACCCTGGACGCGTTGCTGGACGTGGCGCCGCGGGGACTGCGCGAGCGCATCGCCGAAGCCGTGGACAACACCGAGGGGGTGCTGCGGGCCGACCGGGTGCGCGTGCGCCGCTCCGGGCAGCGTTATTTCGTGGATGTTTCCATCAGCGTGCCGCGCACGGCCAGCTTCGAGCAGGCCCACGCGGCGAGCGAGGCCGTCGAACGCAGCATTGCGCGAGTCGTTCCGGCGGACGTGGTGGTCCACGTCGAGCCGCGCGCCCGCGCGGACGAGCACCTCTTTGAAACTGTGCGGGCCATCGCCCAGCGCCGCGGCCTCGCCGTACACGAAATTTCCGCGCACCGCTACGCCGGCCGATTGTTCATCGAGCTGCATCTCGAAGTGGATGAAACCGCCACGCTCCGCCAGGCCCATCAGCGGGCCACCGACCTCGAGAAGGAAATTCTCGGCGTCGCAGAACCGGGAACGCGGGTCAACATTCACATCGAGCCGCTCGGCGCGCGCATCGGCGGGGCGGAAGAGGTGGGAGATCTGGCCGGGGCGGTGCGCGATTATCTGAATTCGCTTCCTCCGGAATATCGCGACCTTGCCGATTGCCATGAAGTCCACGTGCGCAGCGTGGAGGACAAAATCCTGGTCTCCTGTCACTGTTCGATGGACGGGAATCTGCCCATCACCGAAGTCCATGACCTCACCGCGGCGCTCGAAAACCGCGTTCGGGAGCGATTCCCCCAAATCGCCCGCGTGACCATTCATCCCGAGCCGGCCGGAGAGGGTTGACGCGGACCGCGCCAGAGCTGCGCCGCAAGCGCCAGCAGCGCCGGAAAACATTCCAGGACGTACCGCGGCTCCGGCGTCTCGACAAAGAACGCGAAGAAGGCCGTGCGCACAACAATGAAGGCGACCAGCAGGGCCAGGCCCGGCTGCCCGCGCGCTCGCCACGCTCCGGCAAAGCCCAGCGCGACATAGGCGGCGCCGGCGAGCGCCAGCATCAGCGTCACCGAGAAATCCACACGGTCGTCATCCCATGCGGCGCCGGGCGGCCAGAGCCTGCCGGAAAAGGGAAGCAAATCTATGCGCGGCGTAAACCACAGGGCGAAGGAGCGAAGCAGCGGAATTTCCAGGTGGGTGCGCCAGGGATGCCGGGACGTGCGCGCGCGCGCGATTTCGCCGAATGCGCGATCCATCTCCGGCGTGAGGGTAAGCGTCGTATTGTATCTTGCGAGCAGGTTTGCAATGCGGGCACGCTCCCCGGGGGTGTCGAACGCACCGGCGGGAATGTCCCCCAACTCGATTGGCTCCTCATCGAGCTTCCACGGCACAAGATAGACGTCCCGGAAGCGCCAAAGCCAGGTATTCGTCCAGGCATTGAAACCGAGTG
>JAJXZD010000011.1 GCA_021780215.1 Acidobacteriota bacterium | reverse complement strand
GCAGGTGGTAGAAGTGCACGACGTGGTCCTGGATATGCTGGCTGGCGGAGATGATGTTGCGGACCAGGCGCGCGTTGTTTGGCACCTCGATCCCGAGCGCGTTTTCCACCGCTCGGACGGACGCCATGGCGTGCACCATCGTGCAGACCGCGCAGATGCGCTGCGTCCAGAGCCAGACTTCCCGGGGATCGCGCTGGCGCACAATCAGCTCGATTCCCCGGAACATCGTCCCGGAGCTCCACGCATCGGAAACCGCGCCGCCGTCCACTTGCGCCTCGATGCGCAGATGCCCTTCGATTCGAGTAATCGGATCCACTACGATGCGTGCCATCGGGACCTCCTAGGATTTTGAGGATGTTGTTCCGGATTCGTCTCCGGAGGCGCGTTCCGCGCGCTCGGCCTGCTTTACGCGGATTCCTGCCACCGCAGCGTGGGCCGCGGTCAGAGCCGCCACGGTTCCGATAACACCCCAGCCAATCTCCTCGGCGGTCACATCCGCGCCGAATCCGGGAACCTTCGGGAGCGGCTTATAGAACGGCGACATGTTGTCCCAGAAGCGGTATGAGGCGCAGGCGATGCATCCGTGTCCGGCTTTCACCGGCCAGCTTGTTCCACTGTTCCAGCGCACGGTGGGGCAGTTGTAGGTGGCTTCGGGGCCCTTGCAGCCCATTTTGTAGAGGCACCATCCCTTGCGGCTTCCCTCGTCGCCCCATTCCTCGACGAATTGCCCTGCGTCGTAATGCGCGCGCCGCTCGCATTGATCGTGGATGAGGCGGCCATAGGCGAATAGCGGACGGTTGTACTGGTCGAGGGCGGGCATTTCATGGAAGGTCAGATAATGGACCAGGACCGCTGCGGTGTTGGCCACGTTGTGCGGGCACCCTCCCAGATTCACCACCTTTGCCTGAGGCACAGCTTCTTGCAACCCAACGGCGCCAGTGGGATTCGGATGCGCGCGCACTAATCCACCGTCCCATGCGCATGCGCCCACGGCGATGTTGGCGGCCGAATGTGTGCAGACCTCGGTCACGATATCCAGCGCCGTGCGGCCGCCAATGGTGCAGTAGACTCCATCATCGGCGGTCGGAATCGCTCCCTCGACCACGGCGATGTATTTCCCGGCATCCTGTTCGACCACACGCTGAAGCGCCGCCTCTGCTTGCTTGCCGGCGCCGGCCATGATGGTCTCGTGGTATTCCCAGGAGAGAAGATCGAGAACCAAGTCCGCCACGGGAGGATCCGCCGATCGCAGCATGGATTCCGTATTTCCGGCGCAATCCTGGAATTCAAGCCAGACCAGGACGGGGCGAGTGGTCTTTTGCAGGGCTTCCGTCACCGCTGCCAGATAGCGCGGCGGCAGGGCCAGCGTAGCCACCATCAAGCTGCAGAAATTCATGAAATCCCGGCGGGAAACACCCCGATGTTCCAAAGCCTCGGGCAGATTGTTTCCATGAAGCATGGTTCACCGCCTCTCTAGTTTTCCTTGGGTAGGAACGCCTTGTGTGTGGCAGGGAGACTCTTCTGCAAAGATCGCCGGCAGCGGGAGAGAGGCGCGAGGGATTATTGAATCTCTGTGTCTCACTGCTAGCTTGCCGCGGAGGAGCATCAGAAAGTCTCCTGCCTGGTTGTGGCTTGCCTCTTCTATTTGACCGCTGGGAATTGCTTCCCCGCCGTGTGGCGCGCAAGCCGTTGGGCGAGCTTTTCCGGAGCGGTCCAAGCAAAATACCACTCAAAAAAAGGCTCGAGCGTTCCCCGGAGGCTCAGCCAGTAAATGTGCGCCATCATCTTCTTCATCCAGTGTTTTATGCGGCTGGGCGGATAGGGCACCACGCGCGCCGTGTAGGAGCCAATGACGAAAGTCCCCAGCCCGCCGGCCAAATCCACCGGACAATGTGTCCGCCCATCGAACGTGGCTGGTTCACCGTTCAGAGCCCTGGCAATGACCTTGGCTTCCAAATGCGCGCCGACGCCGGCCTTCGATGTCGGCAGGTTGGTGCCGTCCCCTAGGGCAAAGGCCCGCTCGACGCCCTTCACGCGGAGACTAGCACGGTCGGTAATCACCAGGCGACTCTCGTCGACCACGCTGGCCGGTTCGTAAACGATGTCCGCACCGGTGAAGGGAGGGATGACAATCGGGAGGTCATATTGGATCTGGTCGCCTTCGATGGAAAACATCTTTCGCGTCGCCTGATCGATGCGGTCCAGATCAAAAATCGGAAAGATCTCGATTCCTCGCTCCTTGAGAATCGGCTCGATGACGCTATTCATCGGCTCGGCGGGATACGCGCGCGGATACGGCGTGAAAAGCACCAGCCTGGTCTTGTTCCGCAGCCCTTTCTTTCTCACGAATTCTTCCGCCAGAAGAATCCCTTCGACCGGAGAAGGCGGGCATTTGCAGACCGGGGAGCTTTGCCCCAGTGCGATCGTGCCGCCCGAAAAGGAATTCAGCGCACGCCAGAGTTTCTGCGATTGGGTTACCGTCGAGTGATAGTCGCCGAATTGCGCGTTGATCTCGCTGAGGCCCGGGACCTGCGATGGATCGGTGACGATGCCGGTGGCGAGGACGATGGCGTCGTATTCGAGTTGCGTCCCGCTCTCCGTGTAGACGATGTGCCGAGCCAGATCGATGCGCGCCGCCCGGTCCTGGACCCATTTCACGTGGCGGCGCAGCAGGCTTCGCTCGTCGCGCAGCAGACGCCCCGAAGCGCCCTGAAACGCCACGTACAGCAGTCCAGGCTGGAACATGTGTTGCGCGGACGCGCTGAGTACGGTCACGTCGAAGCGGCGCTTATCCAGCGTGTTCGCCAGCATCGTTCCGCCGGTCCCGCCGCCGACTATGAGCACCTTTTGCACTGGGTCACCGCCTCAGAATGCGAAGCACCACCACAATCTTGTCCGCTTGATCCTCGATGGAGACGATTTCGTTGCGCGTCTTGGCGGCCCAGGCCTTCACATCCGGCTTCACGCCAGGATCTGTGGCCCATAGCTCGATCACGTCGCCGACCTTCGACCGCCGATAGGCCAACGCGAGGTCTGTAATCGGCCCGGGGCAGGCCGATCCCCGTGAATCCACCAGCTTCCGGTCTGTCGCC
>JAJXZD010000190.1 GCA_021780215.1 Acidobacteriota bacterium | reverse complement strand
GCTGCGACCGGCGCAGGGGTCGGGTCTGGCACCGGCCCATCTGCATCGCGCCGAGGTCAGCATCGGTTTTCGCCGCGGTGGTGAGCGTCTGCGTCTGCCGGGACGCCGAGGTCAGCATGACCTGCGACCGCGTGGTGATCATCAACAAGGGCAAAATCGCGGCGGTGGATACACCGGAAAATCTGACCTCCCAGTTGCATGGCGGGCAGAGAATTCACGTCGAGGCGCAGGCGCCGGGAAAGCCCTTGCAAGAGATGCTCGAGAAAATTCCGGGGGCCACGCGCGTGGAAGTGAACCCGCTGGGCGCGGCGGGTCGGGCGGTCGCGGCCGTCGAAGCGGCGCCCGGACAGGACATTCGCAGTCTGGTGGCTGCGAAGATCATCGAGAAGGGCTGGGCGCTTTACGAATTGCGCAGCGTGAGCCTGAGCCTCGAAGATATCTTCCTGCAGCTCACGACCGATGACAGTTCGCATGCGCAACCGTCCAATTAGATAAAGCAAGCCATTACGGAGACCACCGATCATGCGGAGCATCTACGCAATCTATCGCAAGGAGATAGGGCATTATTTCGCCTCCCCCATCGCCTATGTGGTGGTAGGCCTGTTCCTGATTCTTTGCGGGTTTTTCTTCAATCTCTATCTCCGCGATGCAATCCGGGCGGCACTCGAAGCCGAAATGCAGGGGATGCGCTTCGGAATGCCGCAGACATTTGATGTGCCCAGCCAGGTGGTCCGGGCCTTCCTGGGCGTGCTGGCCCTCTTTCTGCTGTTCCTGATGCCGATGGTGACGATGGGCGTTTATGCCGACGAGAGGCGGCGCGGCACGATGGAGCTGCTGATGACCTCGCCCATCACGGATGCCGCTATCGTGATCGGGAAATTCCTGGCTTCGTTGACACTTTTCGCGGTGATGCTTTTGCCGACCGGCAGTTATCTCCTTTACATGACTTTGAAAAGCGACCCGATGCCCCCTTTGCGCATTCTTCTGGCGGGATATCTGGGCGTTTTCTTGTTCGGGGGCTCGCTGCTGGCGCTGGGGTCGTTTCTCTCCTCGCTCACGGAGAATCCGATCATTGCCGCGGTGCTGGCCTTCGGCGCGTATCTCCTGTTGTGGGCGCTGGACTTTGGGTCGAGCGGGGCCTCGGGGGCCTTTGGGCGCGTGGTTCACTACCTTTCTGTCATCAACCACTATGAAGATTTCACCCAGGGCGTGATTGATACATCGGCTGTGGTCTATTACCTCAGCTTTATCGTTTTCTTCATCTTTTTGACGGTGCGCTCGATTGATTCGATGCGCTGGAGACGCGCCTGACCGGGTCGTAGCGCCGGCAACACGCCGCAAGGGAGGTTTTCATTCGGATGAAGCAAAAGCGCCAGCAAATGGTGGAATTATTCGCAAGCCTCGGCGTGGCCTGTCTGCTTGCTGGATATCTGCGGTATTCGATTCAGGAAAAGCTCCTGCTCACCGCAAAGGTGCTGCTGATTGCCGGAGGCATCCTGTTGCTGGCCTCCATCGTGCTGGGCTTTCGGGAAATAATAGGCTTCTTCTCGAAGCGTTCCGCCCAACTGGGGACCAATACAACGATTCTTACTTTGGGGGTCTTGGCGATTCTCGGTATTCTCAACTATCTGGGCGCTGTGCACCACAAGCGGTTTGATCTTACGAGCGAAAAGCTCTATACCCTCTCCACTCAGACCCAGAAGATTGCTCGCGGGCTCCGCACGGATGTGGATATCGTGCGCTTTGCCAAGCTTCCCAACCAGCCGCTGGATGACCTCCTGGCGGAATACCGCGCGGTCAGCCCCCATATCCGGTTTCAAGAAGTGGACCCGGACCGCAAGCCGGACGTCGCCCGCGAATATGGCGCGACGGAGATGGGGGAAGTCGTGGTGGCCTCCGGCACGCGGAAACAGGACATCGAGCCATCTTCCGAAGGGAGCTTTACCGAGCAGGACATCACGAGCGCTATTTTGAAGGTGACGAGCGGGACGGTGAAGAAGGTTTGTTTCGTGACCGGTCACGGTGAAAAGTCGCTCACCGACGAAGGCCCGCACGGATATTCCGAGGCAGATCAGGGGCTGAAGAAGGAAAATTTCACCACTGCCTCTGTGAATCTGGTGCAATCGAATGGAGTGCCGGAGGATTGCAGCGTCCTGGTCATTGCCGGCCCGACACAAGCCTATTTCCCGCAGGAAACAGCCATGATTTCAAAGTATCTCGACGGGGGAGGGAAGGCGCTGATTGAAGTGGATCCCCTTACGGCCGACAAGCAGGTTGAACCGGACCTGGATAGCGTTTTCCAGAGCTGGAACATCAGCGTCGGGAAGAATGTGGTGATTGACGCCAGCGGAATGGGCCGCCTTCTGGGCGCCGGCCCGGAGATCCCCCTGGTCGTGGATTACGGGGACAGCCCCATCACGAAGGGTCTGCAGAGAACCATGACATTCTTCCCTCTGGCCCGCACTGTCTCGATTGCGGATAAATCCAAACAGGACCCTCAAGCCGTCGAGCTGCTCATGACCTCGCCGGAAAGCTTCACCAAGGCCAAACTCGAGCACGAGGTCCGCTACGATCCGAAGACGGATATGAAGGGGCCGTTGTCGCTGGGCGTCGCAGCCAGCCGTCCTGTGGATTCCACCAGCGCCCGTCTGGTGGCGATCGGAGACTCGGATTTCGCCTCGAATGAGGCCATCGGCCAGACCAGCAACGGCGATCTATTCTTCAACACGATTGACTGGCTGGCCGCTTCGGAGAATTTGATTTCGATTCGACCGAAAACTCCCGCCTACCGCCGTGTGGTTCTCACGGATAGTCAGGCGCTCGCCCTGCGCTGGGTGGTCATATTTGCCCTGCCGGGCGTGGTGTTCCTGGTGGGAATCGCGATCTGGTGGAAGCGGCGTTAGCCCCGTCGTCACACAACCATGGCCATGATTCGCAAGTCAACTTTGGTCGTTGTTCTCATTGCTGCCCTGTTAGGAGCAGGCGTCTATTATCTGCAGAAGAGGAACGCTAGGAAGCAGCAGGCGCCTGCGGACACGACCAAGCCGGCTTTTTCCATTCAGGCCTCGGATATCGTGTCGTTCACGATTTCTCACCCGGCCGACGCTAGCCAGCCCGCCATTGTTTTCGAGCGAAACGGAAATACCTGGGAGATCACGCAGCCGGTCCAGACCGAGGCGGATCAGCCGACCGCGCAGGGGTTTGCCGATCAGATCGCCGAATCCCGCATCACGGAGACGGAGCCCCGCGGCGCCAGCCGGAAAAAAGTATACGGGCTGGACCCGCCCCAAGCGGTGGTGGATTTCCAATTGCGAAACGGGGCAAAGCACACGGTCGTCATCGGCGACAAGGACTTTAGCGGGATTTCCGTTTACACCGTCGTGGACGGAAGCCCCGATGTCGCGCTTCTGCCGGCCACGCTTCTTGCCACCGCCGCCAAATCGCTCGACGATTTGCGCGACCGAAATGTCCTGCACGTGCAGAATGAGGATGTCGAGTCGTTCGCGCTCCGCAATCCCTCGGGAGCGCTGGCCATTGCCCGCCGCAAGGACGCCCCGGACACATGGGAGTTCTCCCGTCCTGAGGACGTCCGCGCCGACGCCGACGCGGTCAACCAGCTCCTCTCGACTGTGGCTAACGCCAAAATGGAGGGCATCGCCAGCGAGAAATCCTCCGACCTGGCTCGCTACGGCTTGGCGGATCCGTCCATGACGCTCACCATCACCAGGAAGGACGGCCAGGAAGCTACCCTGCAGGTGGGAAAGAAGGACGGCAAGGACTATTTTGCACGGGATGTCTCGCGCCCGCAGATCTTCCGCGTGGGGCAGGACCTGTATACCCGGCTGGCTGAAAAATTTTCCGACCTGCGCGATAAGTCCGTGGTGCATTGGGATGCCTCCGTCATCCGGCAAGTCGAGGTCACGAACGCGAACGGCACGGTAACCATCCGCCGAAAGGCGGACGGCGCGGAGGAATGGGTGGTGGAAGCACCGGCCGCGGAAAAGGGCAAGTCAGCATCTAGCTGGAAGGTCCTTGATCCGCTGACCAGCCTGAAGGCTGAGGAAATAATTGATCATCCCTCGGCATCCCAACTGGCGGCGTTGAAGAAACCTGCGATCGAAGCGGTACTGACAGACAACAGCGGAAAGACTCTGACCGTCCGCATCTCAAACGCTTCCGGTGACTTTGCATTCGCTCAGGCAAGCGACAGCCCGGCACTTTACAAGGTAGGCAAGCAGGTCCTGGAGAATATGAACTGGAAGCCCGGTGACATCGGCATGTGATGGGGGGTCTCGCAGCGTGGGCGAAATGCGTGGGCGGGCCCGCATTCCGGGCGCAAAATAGCAGGGGCGTTAACCCTTAACTTCCCACTTGCGCGCCCTGTGAAAACTTGCCATATTGAGACAAAGTCGGGGGACCCAACCGTGAAGAAACTCAAAAAGGCACCGAAATCCAAGTCCGTACGGCTCCGCAAGGACGGGCGGCGCAAACACCGCCACTGGCAGGTGACGGTCTACTACCGGGACGGCGAAAGGTTCGCCCGGGTCTATATTGACCGCGAGCGCGCTGAACGATTTGCCCAGCGCCAGAAGAAGTCGCCGGTCGTGAAGTCCACGCGTATCCTCGAAGTCGTCTGAGACGAGCCGCCTCCTTTTCCGGTTAGCGGCGGAAGCGCAGGCGTGCCCGCGAAGCGTCGCCTTGTCTGCGGGGAAAGAACCTGACAGGAGCAAAATTCCTGTTCGCGTGCGCCGCAGCATGCTATAGAATTTACGAAGTGGCATTTTTTCTTTGTGCGCGGGATTCGTATAGTGGTAGTACGCCACCTTGCCAAGGTGGAGGCGAGGGTTCGATTCCCTTATCCCGCTCCATTGTCCTGCGGCGCTTCTTTGTCTCCTGCGATTGAAGTTGTGTCCGGTTGCTTGCGTTCTTGGTGCTTTCGGCGCATGCGTGGTGCGCCGCGCGGGGAGCAGAATCGCCGCGCGCCTTCCCCCGCGGGAGAACCCGGCCAGCTTGAAAGTGCGAGAATGAACTCCCCATCCCTGTTTCGCCGCGTCAGCGTTGCCGTGGGCAGCACGCGCCGCCCGAAAATCGAAGCTGTCCGGGAGGCGCTGGCCGCGCTTCGGCAGGCCCTGGGCCTCAGCACGGAATTTGCCGTGGAGGGAGCGGAGGTGTCCAGCGGGGTCCGTCCGACACCTCTTTCGCGCGGCGAAATGATGGCCGGAGCGCGCCGTCGCGCCGAAGAGTTGGCGCATCTCGCCCGCGAACAGGACCGGCCGTGGGAATATTTCATCGGCCTTGAGGGCGGCATTGAAGTTGTTGACGAAGGCGGCGCTCAATGGGTCTTTCTGGAGAATTGGGCCTATGCCATGGATCGGGCCGGGCGCAGAGCGTTTGGGCAGTCGGGCGCGATTTTGCTTCCGGATGATTTGGCGAGGCGTGTGTTGGAAGAAGGCGCCGATCTTGCCGATGCGATGGACGTATTTTCCGGCTTGCAGGGAATTCGGGACGCGCAAGGAGCGTGGGGCGTTCTGACGCGCAACGTGATCACCCGCCAGGATGCGGTGCGCATCTCGGTCATCAATGCTTTCGCCCCAATTCTGTCGGCGAGTGTTCCTCCGGTATCGGAATGACCACGTGGATGCGGGCGCGATACCATCGCAGTGCGGGCCATCTTTCCATGCCCCTCTAATTGCGAAAATCACGGTTTATCTAAGGGCGAAAAAGCAATAAAATCGCGGCAGGCAGGAAAGATGTCCTTGTGTGCCACGCTCGCGCTGGCCGCCGCTCTCGCCTTCGGGGGCAATATCCCGGGTGCGAATGGTTCCACGACTGTCCAGAGCCAAACGCCCGCGAGCAAACCTTCCTCCGCGGCGCCGACGCATTCTTCTGCTCCTGCTGCGCCCCAGGCAAGTGCTCCCTCGGGTGCGATCACCCCTCAATCGAAGCTGCTGCTCATTCGGAATGTGGATGGCGAATACGCCAAGGTAGTACGCCCAATCCCGGGGAAGAAGAAGGGGTTCAGGATTCTTGTAGGTAAGCCGGTGGATCCGCAGAGCCTGAGCGATGCCTTGAGGCTTTGGGGAACGGCGGCAAATCCTGGCGATACCGCCCAGATTACCGGTTTGGAGTTCCGTTCGCGGGAACTCCTCGTGCAGATTAACGGCGGCGGAAAGAGGCACTTTCATTGGCTTCAGCACTTGCAAATCGGCGTAGGGCCGATGGATCCGGTTCCTCCTCCCGACACTCCGCTGGAGGATCAGACGGGCGGCACGCTGGCGCTGGATTATGGGCGCCCGTTGCCCAATCTGACCGCCGAAGATGTGAAGCGCGCCCTTTCAGCCTTCCTGGATTTTTCGAAGCAGCGTTCGTCCACAGTGAATTGGGTTGAGACGCTTCCTCCCCAATACCGGCAGGCCATCCAGGACCATCGCGCCGTTGCAGGGATGGATCAGGAGATGGTGATCGCGGCCATGGGCCGCCCGGATAAGAAAGTGCGCGAAAAGGATTCGCAAGGCAGGGAAACCGAGGACTGGATTTATGGCTTGCCGCCCTCCCGAACGACATTTGTAACCTTTGTCGGAGATACCGTGGTTCGCGTGAAGGAATCCAGCTGACCGACTCGGAAGTCCATCCCCGGGCGGGCCCGGAACGCAGCTCTCGGACACGCCGCTCCGATTCAGGCGGAACGGCCGTGCGGCGAGCATGAAATTCTCCCAGGAGCCGGTTTTCTTGACACCCTCGGAGGCCCATGCTAGCGTCGGGGGCGGCTTCCAGAAGGCCCGGAACTTGCTTGTGACCACGCCGGCCGCTACCACACCCCGTAAGACCGCGCTGTATTCCATTCATCGAAAGATGGGCGCCAAGATGGTGGAATTCGGCGGCTGGGAAATGCCGCTGGAATACGCCGGCATTCTGGCGGAGCATCACGCGGTGCGCACACGGGCAGGGCTTTTCGACGTCAGCCACATGGGCGAGATCGAAATTCGCGGTCCGGGCGCTCTCGGGCTGGCCGAATGGGTCACCTGCAATCATGTGGCGCGGCTTCGCGCGGGCGAGGCGCACTATTCCGGACTGATGACCTCGCGCGGGACATTTGTTGACGACCTGCTGGTTCACAAGCTTTCCGATACCCACTATCTTCTCTGCGTCAATGCCGCGAATCAGGATCGCGACTTTGAACATATCGCCGGGCAGAAGCACGGGGATGCCGAAGTCGAGAACGCCGGCGTGCGCTATTCGCAACTGGCGATTCAAGGGCCGCGTGCGAAGGAGATTCTCGGCCGATTGACGCCGGTTGCGCTCGATTCGATTCACTATTACCACTTCACTTTCGGTAAGGTCAGCGGGGCCGATTGCCTGATTGCCCGCACCGGATACACCGGCGAGGACGGATTTGAAATATATTTCCACATCGAGTTCTCCGAAGCGCTGTGGAGCAGCCTGCTCGAAGCGGGCCAATCCTTCGGGGTGATGCCGTGCGGGCTGGGTGCGCGAAACACGTTGCGCTTGGAAGCGGGAATGCGACTCTACGGCCACGAACTCGACGAATCCACGACGCCCTGGGAAGCCGGGCTGGACTGGATTTGCAAGCTCGACAAGGGGGAATTTCTCGGCAGCAAGGCACTCGCGCAGCAGCGGCAGAGGGGCGTCGAGAAAAAGCTGGTTGGTTTTGAAATGCTTGGCAAGCGCATTGCGCGAGAGGGCTATCCGGTTTTTGTCGGCGGGCGCCAGGCCGGGGGCGTCACCAGCGGAGGGCCAGCTCCTTCGCTTGGCAAGAATATTGGCTTTGCCTACGTCCCTCCGCAGGCGAGCGCGCCAGGAACAGCCCTTGAAATCAGCATCCGTGGGCAGGTTGAGCCGGCTCGCATCTGCCAAATTCCTTTTTACAGACATCCCAGGCCGACCACGCCACATTAGGAGGCAAGAATGTATCCGGCGGATTTCCGCTACACGAAAGACCACGAATGGATTCGCCTGGAAGGGGCCGTTGGAACCGTGGGCATCACCGACTACGCGCAGCAGCAGCTCGGCGATGTGGTTTTCGTGGAGCTGCCGAAGCCGGGCGCGCGGGTCAAAGCGGGCGAATCTTTCGGAACGATCGAATCAGTGAAGGCGGTCAGTGAGCTATTCAGCCCGGTCTCCGGCGAGGTGGCGGAGGTGAACGCCTCGCTGGCCGATTCTCCCGAGGCGGTCAACCGGGACCCGCACGGCGCGGCGTGGCTGGTGAAAATCCGCGTGAGCGATGCGAAGGAGATGACGGCGCTGATGGATTCCGCGGCCTACCAGGTGTACATCGCTGAAAAAGCCAAGGAAACTCCCGCCTGATGCGCTACCTCCCGAAAAGTCCCGCCGAGCGATGGCAAATGCTTGCGGCCATCGGAGCCGAATCCCCCGGAGATCTGATTCGGTCCATTCCCGAGGAATACCGGCTGCGGGAGCCGCTCTCACTTCCCGGCCCGCTTTCCGAGGCAGAAATCATCCGGTATTTCCAGGAGCGCGCTTCGGAAACCGCACAGGGGTTTTCGTCCTTTGTCGGCGCGGGCGCCTACCGGCATTTTCGCTCCGTGGTGACCGACGCCCTGACGCAGCGCGGCGAATTTTTCACTTCCTACACGCCGTACCAGGCGGAAATTTCCCAAGGAACGCTGGCCGCCATCTTCGAGTTTCAGACGCTGATGTGCCAGTTGACAGGGCAGGAAGTGGCCAACGCGTCCATGTACGACGGGTCCACCGCTCTGGCCGAGTCCGTGCTGATGGCGGCGCGGATCAGTCGCCGCCGGCGCGTGGTCCTCGCCAGTTCGGTGCATCCGGAGTATCGCCATGTCCTGCGCACTTACGCGAAAAACTTGGGACTCAAGGTCGAAGAGATCGGCTGTACCGAAACGGGCCAGATGGATTTCTCCGCGCTGAAGGGAAGGAATCTTGCGGACGCCGCCGCGATTGTCGTCCAGTCGCCCAATTTTTATGGCGTCATCGAGGACATCCCGGAGCTGGCCGAGACCGCGCATGCCTCCGGCGCGCTGCTGGTGGTCGGCATCGCCGAAGCGGCATCGCTTGGCATCGTTCGACCACCGAGCGACGCAGACATTGTGGCGATGGAGATTCAGTCCTTCGGATTGCCGCTGAGCTACGGCGGGCCGTACGCCGGAGTGATTGCTACGCGGGAGAAGTTCGTCCGGCAGATGCCCGGCCGTCTGGCCGGCCAGACCACCGACGCCGAGGGCCATCGTGGCTTTGTCCTGACGTTGGCCACGCGCGAGCAGCACATTCGGCGCGAGAAGGCCACCTCCAACATCTGCACCAACGAGGCACTCTGCGCCTTGTCTGCGACGATTCATCTCTGCTTGCTGGGGAAGGAAGGGTTGCGCGAACTGGCACTCCAGAATCTGGCCAAGGCGCGCTATGCCCAGAGCGAGCTCGGAAAAATTCCGGGCGTGCGCCGCGTTTGGGGCGGCCCGGCCTTCAACGAGTTTGCCTGCGATTTTCCCCGGCAGGTGCGGGCGATCAACAAGAAACTGCTCGGCGAAAAAATCATCGGCCCATTTCCGCTCGACACCTATTTCCCCGAGCTTTCGCAGCGCGGGCTCGTGTGCGTGACCGAGGCGATGACGCGGGCGGAAATCGACCGCTTTGCCGCGGCGCTGCGGCGAATTCTCGAATCGGGAGAGTGAGGGAGGTTGCGTAGTGAGTCCAAGGGCTTCCAAACCCGCAGCGACGGCCGGAGCACTGCGCAATTCTCGCCGCCACGTTAGCCTTGACGAAGGATTGATCTTCGAGAAATCGGCGGAGGGAAAGCGCGGAATGGAGCTTCCGCCGCTGGACGTTCCTCCGGTGGACCCCGCGGAAGCTATCGGTGGCTCCCGCGTCCGTGACGCTATTTCCGGGTTTCCGGAGGTGAGCGAGGTTGAGGTGGTGCGTCATTTCACGCGCCTCTCGACCTGGAACTACGCGGTTGATCTGGGAATGTACCCGCTGGGCTCCTGCACGATGAAGTACAACCCGCGCGTGAACGAACACATCGCGCGACTGGAGGGCCTTGCCAGCGAGCATCCGCAGCACCCCACCGGGATGGCGCAGGGCTGCCTCCGCATCCTCTGGGATTTGGAAACGTGCCTGCGCGAGATCACCGGCATGGATGCAGCCACGTTCGCCCCCGCGGCCGGCGCCCATGGCGAACTGACCGGCTTGCTGATGATCCGCGCCCACCTCGAGCAACAGGGAAACCCGCGAAAGACCGTGCTGATTCCCGATTCCGCGCACGGCACGAACCCCGCCTCCGCGGTCATCGCCGGATACGGCGTGCAGCACATTCCTTCGGACTCCCGTGGCCTGGTGGATACGGCCCGCCTCGCCGGTGTGGTGAACAGCGACGTGGCGGCCCTGATGCTGACCAATCCCAACACCCTCGGCCTCTTCGAGGGAGAAATGAAACATATTGCCGCGATCCTCCATGAGCGCGGCGCACAGCTTTACATGGACGGAGCGAATATGAATGCGCTGGCGGGCATTGTGCGGCCCGGAGATTCCGGCGTGGACGCCCTGCACCTCAATCTGCACAAGACCTTTTCCACTCCTCACGGCGGCGGAGGACCGGGGGCGGGGCCGGTGCTTGTGAAGCAGCATCTGGCTCGCTATTTGCCCGTGCCTGTCGTTGCAATTACGCCTGACGGGCATTTCACGCTCGACCGGGACCGCCCGCTTTCCATCGGCCGGGTGCGCGCCTTCCAGGGCAATTTTGGAGTGCTGGCGCGAGCGCTGGCCTACGTGCTGGCGTATGGCCCGGGCATCCGCCAGGCCACCGAGGACGCGCTGCTCAACGCCAACTATATTCGCAAAGGGCTTGAGGACTTCTTCGATTTACCGCTCAGCGGCCCGACGATGCACGAGGTTGTCTTCAGCGACGCGCGGCAGAAAAAAAATGGCGTCACCACCATGGACATCGCCAAGCGCCTGATTGACTACGGCTTCCATCCCTATACCACCGCTTTTCCGCTGATCGTTTCCGGGGCGATGATGATCGAGCCGACCGAATCGGAGTCGAGGGAGGAGTGCGACCGATTCATCGAGGCAATGCGCTCGATTGCAAGCGAAGCGGAAACGAACCCGGAGCTGGTGAAGACCGCCCCGCATTCCACGCGCGTTGGGCGCCTCGATGAAGTGACCGCCGCGCGAAAGCCCATCTTTCACTGGAAACCGTAGGGCCCCGCGCGGGCCTGCTCCAGGCGGGCAGGAAAGTCCGCATCCTCCGCGCCGCCGTGCCTGGAGCAATCGCCGCTATTCTTGCTTCGGAGACTTGTCTGTCGGCATTCCGCGTTGCGAGGTCTGCACCGGTCCTCTGTCCAGTGAAAGCTCGGCGGCTGCCGTCGTGGCGGCGGGAAAGCCGAGCTCGCGGCCGTCGGTGGAAGCGGCCGCTTGCGCCCGCGCGGCTGGCGCGGGCGAGGGAACCGGAACAAGCGCTCCTTCCGCTTCCTTGAGGAAGGAGAGCCCCGGGCCCTCGCAGCTCCAGTCAATCGAGATGACATCGCCGAGCGACACCTGATCGGTGGCCAGCAGGCTGGCCAGTGGATAGACGACGTGGCGCTCGATGGCGCGCTTCAGATGGCGCGCGCCGTATTTCATGTCGGTGCCTTCGCGCAACAGAAATTCGCGGGCCGCGGGAGTGACGCGGAAAAGGAAACGTCCTCGCGCTGCTTCCAGCACCCGTTGCTGCACCATGCCCAGTTCGATTTCGAGAATCTGCTCGAGCTGCTCGCTTCGCAGCGGATGGAATACCACCACTTTGTCAATCCGGTTCATGAATTCGGGGGCGAATTTCCGCTTGGCTGCTTCGGCGGCCGTGCGCTCGACCTTTTCAT
This sequence comes from Acidobacteriota bacterium, assembly GCA_021780215.1. GTDB lineage: Bacteria > Acidobacteriota > Terriglobia > Acidiferrales > UBA7541 > Palsa-295. The sequence goes on along the minus strand of JAJXZD010000190.1, from coordinate 369 downwards.
CCAGACGCGGCCGTGAATCCGGCGGAACCTCCGGAGCAAAGCCCATCCCCCCCGTCATCAGTTCGGTAATTTCTCCGCCGCCGAGGTTCGACGTCATGAAAATCATGGTTTGAGAGAGATCCACGCGACGATTATCGCCCAACGTCAGCGTGGCCTTGTCGAGAATGCCGAGGAGAAGCTGCCACAGCGCATCCGACGCCTTCTCGATCTCGTCGAAAAGCAGAAAGCTAATCTTCAGCTTGTCCGTGTGGTACTGCGCCAGCGCCTCCTGGGTGATCAGCGGGTGCGTCTCCCGGTGGCCGAGATATCCGGGCGGCGAGCCAATCAGTTTGGCGATTTCGTGAGAGTGCTGGAATTCCGCGCAATCCA
>JAJXZD010000009.1 GCA_021780215.1 Acidobacteriota bacterium | reverse complement strand
AGCGCGTCGACCCAGTGCCACAGCGTCTTCGCGTAGTGCGGACGCAGGCACTCCAGGTCGAGCGGTTCCAATCCGTCGCGGGTCATCGCCTCGGCCATCACGCCGACGGTGATGCCGTGATTCATGACCAGCCCGCCCGACGTGAGCAGCCGACAGATCTTGTCGAAGCAGTGTGGCAGGTTGGGACGGCCGACATGCTCGCGCATGCCGATCGAAGCGACCTTGTCGAACGACGTGTTCTCGTCGATATCGCGGTAGTCCTGTAGCAGCATGCGTACCCGCCCTTGGAGTCCCTTTTGTTCGATCAGCCGGTTGACGGACGCGTGCTGGTTGCGGCCGAGGGTGATGCCGGTGGCATCGACATCATAGTGTTCGGCCGTCCGCAACAGTAGTCCGCCCCGGCCGGCGCCGATGTGGAGGACGCGATCGCCGGGGCGCATCAGGTCGCGGAGATCTCCGTGGACCTCGAACTCGCCCGCCCCGCCTGGAGAACGTCAAGCGATCGGCCGATTTTCCTCCGGGGGACGTAGCGGGGTGGGGAACGACAAAGCCCACCTGTTGAAGACCAGGATCGATCGGCGATCCTTCAGAACGAATACGCTGCTTGATTGGCGTCAATCGCACCTCCCGCTCATGAGTGCACCGCACGAGCACCTTGCGATCCGTGCAAGGTGCTCGTGCAGACGTCATCAGCCGGGAGGCGGTTGGTTCAGGAGGACGTCATCTCCCTTATTGAATTACATCATATTTGTTATGCTCAGTGTGTGCTTTTCGGCAATGGTATGTCATGGTCGTCACTTCCAGGCAGAGTGGGTGACGTCGTCGGGGGATGGCTATGTCTTCACTTTCGCTCGTTCCGGCCGAAGGGAACTTTGAGGTTTGTCTGCTCGAAGAAATGACGGCGAGGTGATGCGGGATGGATCGTGGCCTTTCTGTTTCCAGTGCCAACCCGGCGTTGAGCCAAACCCGTTCCTGTGCGGATGAATTGCTGGCCCTGCCGGATTTCCCGGCTGCGAAAGAAGTCGCCGAAATAAGGAAAAAAATTGCCGGGAACAGTTTCAACCTGGTCGTGGCCGGAGAATTCAAACGCGGAAAGAGCAGCTTCATCAACGCGCTGATCGGCGCCGAGGTGCTCCCGGTCGGCGTGGTGCCGCTGACCGCCATCGCCACGCTGGTCGGATACGGCGAACAACCTTCCGCGGAAGTGCTGTTCCGGAACGGCGAGCGGCTCGGCATACCTCCGCAAGAGTTGGCGAACTACGTCACCGAGAAGGGCAATCCGGAAAACGAAAAAAATGTCGCGGAAGTCTGGCTCGCTTATCCGTCCGGCTGGCTGAAAAGCGGCGTGCGGCTGGTGGATACCCCGGGTATCGGTTCGATCTACCGGCACAACTCCGATGAGACATACCGCTTCCTGCCCAAGGCGGACGCGGTGCTGTTTCTGCTCTCGGTGGACCAGCCGGTGGGTCAGGCGGAATATGATTTTCTCAAGCAAGTGCAGGAATATGCGGGCAAAATTTTCTTCCTGCTCAACAAGGCGGATCTGCTCCGCGAGGACGACTTGCAGGAGTCTATCGAGTTCTCCCGCCGTGTCCTCTCCGAGGCCATGGGGCGCACGGTGCCGGTGTTCCCGGTGTCGGCGCGGCTAGCGCTCGAAGTGCATGGCAGGAGCGATGCCGCTTTGCTGAGTCGGAGTGGATTTCCCGCCTTCACCTGCGCACTGTCGCGATTCCTGATGGAAGAGAAGGGCAACGCGCTGGCCGTCGCGGCGGCCAAGAACCTGTTGCGCCTGGTGACGCAAGCCCGTTTCAATAGCGAGCTTGCGCGTGCCTCGCTGGCAACGCCGCTGGAGGAGTGGCGGGGCAAGATTGAGGCCTTTGAGAGGAAGCGCGCTGAAATGGGGCAGGAGAAACACGATTTCTCCATTTTGCTCGAAGCCGAAGTCAGGGACCTGGCGGACCGCCAGGTCACCGCGGACGTGGATGCCTTCAAGGAAAATCTGGTGCACGAGGTAGAAGCCGGGGCGCGCGCGCATTTCGGCCGGGTGCGCAGCCTACCTTCGCGCGAATTGCACGAGGAACTGCAACGCTATGCGATGGAGATCGTGCGCAATTCATGGGACGGATTCCGCCGTAATGAAGATGAGAAGGTTGAGGCTGCTTTCCAGGCATTGAGCGGACGATTCAGCACGAAGATCGAGGAAGCCGTGGACGAACTCTACCGCTACTCGTCCGAGCTTTTCTCGGTTCCCTTCGAGTCCGCGCGCGGGGAATCGTCCTGGGAGACCCATGCGGGCTTCTATTACAAGTTCTGGGAGATGCCGGGCAGCCTCGCAATCATGTCCACCTCATTGCTGCACGCGCTACCCAAGTTTATCGGCGATGCGCTGATTCTCGACGAAGCGGAAAAATACGGCAAGGAACTCGCCGATACGCAGGCCGGACGGATACGCTATGACTTCGCGCAGCGGCTCGACAAGAGCATGCGGGGCTTCAAGGTCGCCATGCTGGAACGCATGGATTCGACGCTGGAGGGCATCGCTTCCGCCCTGCGGCGCGGCGCGGAAATCAGCCAGAACGATGCAAAAAGCGCGGATGCAAAATTGCAGGGGATTTCCTCGCGAATCGAGGTGTTCGATAGCCTGTCCAAACGGTTGAAACAGGTCATCACGCAGGCGGAAACAGCGCAGGCGTAGTATGGTCCTGCTTGCCTTCTGGGTATTGCTGGCGCTCGTTCTTTCCCACATCTGCTCCCTCCTGGAAGGAACCCTCCTGTCCGTGCGTACCTCTGCGTTGCTGGAGCGGCGCACGGCTGGCAGCAGCGGTGCCGCACGCCTGCTCGACATCAAGCAAAACCGGTTGGATGATGCCATCAGCGCCATCCTGATCCTCAACACATTGGCGGACGTGGGGGGCGCCACTTTCGTGGGCGCACAGGTAACCAGGCTGTTCGGCGAAGCTTGGATCGGCGCCGCGTCTGCGGTGCTGACGGTGCTGCTGCTGGTGTTTTCGGAGATCATTCCCAAGACCCTGGCTGCGCGCTACGGCGGGCGCCTCTCCGGCTTTGCCGGTAATGGACTGCACTACCTCATGCGCGTCACGGCGCCG
>JAJXZD010000108.1 GCA_021780215.1 Acidobacteriota bacterium | reverse complement strand
GATGGGAAGGGCGAGCTGGATCACTCCGCCATCGCGACGTTTGCCGAAGAGCTGAGCCACGTGGAGATCAAACGGCCCTTGCAGGCGTGAGCACCTCTCCATCCCCCATCCCTAAAGACGGCTCCACAGGCCGGGGAAAAAGGCCCGCGGTGCTTCCCCTGCCGGCATAGCCGGCCGATACAGATGCGGAAAAGTTACAGCCTGGCTACCCCCCCTACCCCCCATCTCTGGGACGCCAGCGATTATTTTCAGCGATTTACGGAGGGGCTGGCGCCGTAAAACTCTCTCCCTGTTGGAGTTCGCCGCAGACACATGAGCGGCAACGAGTTACGGGCGATTTCCCAACATTTTCCGTCATTTCGTCCCACATTGCGGCAAGAAACAGCCGGAAACCTTACAGGTTTTGCGGCGTATTGCCGGCGGTTTGGAGCCAACCTGCTCCCGGGACTCTGGTTCAGGAAACGAACTATTTTCATTGTGCGCCAAAAGACGGAAATAATCTGCAAAAGTTAAGGGTGAAAATTGAATCGCGTAAAGCTTGCAAGCGTGTGCGCATTGTCGTCAGCCTGGGCGGAATGGGTCGATCCTGCCGGCAACAGTCTGGTCATTGCGGGTGAGCCGGGATTTTGAGCGGCCAGCATGCCTGCCGGTAGCAAAAGGGCCAGGATCGCGAGCAGCGAGACGGCGTTTACAGCCGGGCCCTGTTTCATCATTCTTCCTTTGCTTGACCTCGCTGTTCCCGACGCCACCCAACATGCCCTACGGTTCTCTGCGTCGGCCGGGTCCACCCCGAAGTTGCATCGGGGTGGCCCGGCTTGGTGGGGGAGTGGTCCTGTCGCGCATTTCACGCGTGGGCCATTTCGCGGGGGCAGGCACAGTCGGCGGGGTTGCCATAATCCCTCGCGCACCTTGATGCACAGCACGTCACATGCCATACGGATCCTATCGAAAGGAGGCGAGTTAGCCCCCTGTGCGCTGGTGCGCCAAGCCAACGTCAAGAAACTTGAACACGAGTGTCAAATTTTTCTGCAGCAGTCCTGGCGTGTGCCGCGGATTCAGATGGCCGTCCGGTTCCGGACGGTAACAGAACATCGGCGACGCCAAGCATAACGGCAGTGAGAGGTGCGGCAAGTGCAACACCGAGGGCGCCGGCCACGGAGGCCAGCAAGAGCTGGACTGCCAGCGTGAGAGCCGGGGGAAGCTTTACGATCGTACGCTCCGCAAGCGGTGTTACAAGGTTTCCCTCGAGAAAATGCGCCGCGCAAAACAAAGCGACGGTGAGGATTCCTTTCGCTGGACTGATTGCCGACGCCAGCAGCGCGGCCGGGATAACGGACAGGATGGGCCCCAGGTTGGGAACGAATGTCAGAAGGGCGGCAATCGTGCCCAGGGTTCCGGCCAGGGGGACGCGCAGCAGGAGAAGGCCCATGGCGACAAAGGCGCCTATGGCCGTCATGGACACCACTTTAGCCAAAAGCCACGAGCGTAACATTCGAGTGGCCGCTGCACAACAGGCTTCAATGGTGTCGCGGTTCGCAGCGGGCAGAATTCTACGGATGCCACGGAAATAGAAATCCGGTTCAGCGGCCAGGTAGATGCTGGCGATCGCGACAAGAAACAATCCAGCGACGGTTGAAGCAGTCAGGTACACCGCACCACCGACCCCGGAAAGCGCCATGGAGAGCGCCCGGGAGATCTGGGTGGAGTTCGTGGAATGTGCGATGACCCAGCGTCCCCACCCCTGTGCCTGAAAGCGAGAGGCAATTTCCCGCGCAGCGGAAGCGATATCGGCCTGGAGATCGCCCACCTGCTGCGCGAGCGCGGGACCGCGAAGCCAGATGCCGGCGGCGATCACGGCGATGATCGAGCAGATGACCATTGTGAAGGCCAAACCGCGCCGTCGTATGCGGAACCACGACTGAAATGCAGTGGTCAGAGTTGTGAGGATGAGAGCGCCAATGTACCCGGCGAAGAGCAAGAGCAGGATGAAACGCGCCTGCCAAAGCACCAGCAGCGAGACCACGGACACGAGACAGATCAGCACTACGAAGATAGCGCGCTGGTTGAACCGATCCTTTCCTGTGCGCCGTAAGCGGGCACATTGAGGGGGAACGTCCAGCCCGTGTGAGAGATCACGAATTGGCGCCGTGGATCGCATTCAGGAATGTATTGGGACTGCCGGGTGTTGCGCAGTGCTTACGGCCAGAGCAGCGGGCGCGGGCAAGCTGAAGTCGCTAAGCGGACCTATAGGCAGAATCATGCGGAGCGAATTGAGGATGGCGAGCAAATCGATGAATTCCTGCAAAATAGCGCCTTCGATTGGAGCCAGGTATCCCAGGGCTCCGGCGCCCATGCCGATTACGCTCAACAGCATTCCTCCAACCGCGCTGGTTATGGCGATTCGCCTCATCCGGCGCCCGATGTGGATGAGCTCATCGACGCTCGCCAGCGACGAATTCAGGATTACCGCACCGGCCGCCTCGGAGGTGATGTCGCTATTCACGCCAAGTGCAATTCCCACGGTGGCCGTCATCATCGCCGGAGCGTCGTTAATGCCGTCTCCCAGGAAGAGCGTTTGTTCCCGCGAGGTCAGTTCCCGCACGATCGAGACTTTCTCTTCGGGGCTCTTTCCCCCGTAGACCATGGAGATTCCCATGCCGGCTGCAAAATGCGCCACTTCAGACGGCCTGTCGCCGGAGAGCAGCACGATCTTCCTGAAGCCGTGACGGGATTCAACATGCGTAAGGAAGGGTCTGCTCTCGTATCTTGGCTGATCGTGGAACCGCATGAGTCCGGCGACTTCGCCGTCAATCAGGATTACGCACTCAAGTCCCGTGGGAAGATAGGAAAGCGGCCTCTGGGCATCGGCCGGCAGCTTTGCGCGGCCGGTGAGAGTAACCTGGTGTCCTTCCATATGGCCAGTAAGACCGCGGCCCGGCGATTCCGAAACATCCTGAGGGGTAGGAAGCGCCAGCCCCTCTTCCTCCGCGGCATTGAGTATGGCAGAAGCCAGCGGGTGCTTGGAATACCGTTCGAGACCGGCGGCAAACTTAAGCAAATACCGCCTTGGCCAGTCCCGGGTGCATATGATCTCGGTGAGGTTCGGCTTGCCATAAGTAAGCGTG
>JAJXZD010000074.1 GCA_021780215.1 Acidobacteriota bacterium | reverse complement strand
CGGCTCAAGGGGGAGACTGCGGTGCGCGACATTCAGAATTTGCCCGACAACGGGCATCTCTACGCCGCGCACGTCATCAACGACTTGTGGCGCGAGACGCGCGAACGCGAAACCATTGTCGTGACCGACGTGGGCCAGCACCAGATGTGGGAGGCGCAGTATTACAAGCACGAACGCCCGCGGTCGCTGATCACTTCCGGAGGGCTGGGCACGATGGGATTCGCGCTCCCGGCGGCGATTGGGGCGAAGGTCGCGCGTCCGGATGCGGATGTGTGGGTGGTGGTGGGTGACGGCGGCTTTCAGATGACCATGGCCGAGCTGGCGACCATCGTGCAGGAAAATCTAAAGGTGAACATCGCCATCATCAACAACGGATATCTCGGGATGGTGCGCCAGTGGCAGGAGTTCTTTTACGAACGCAACTACGAGGCGACCCCGCTGGTGAATCCCAATTTCACGCAGCTGGCGCAAGCCTACGGGATTCGCGGCATCATCGTGAAGCAGCGGGCCGAGGTGATTCCCGCGGTGCGGGCTGCCCGGGCGCACGAGGGCCCCGTGCTGATTGATTTTCAGGTCGAACAGGAAGACAGCGTCTATCCGATGGTGGCCGCCGGTGCATCGCTGCACGAGATGATTCGCCGGCCAAATCCCATTGTCGAGACTGCGGCGGACGAATAGGAGAGCCATGCTGCACACATTTGTGGTGTACGTCGAAAATAAGCCGGGCGTGCTTTCGCGTGTCGTGTCGCTGTTCCGCCGCCGCGCTTTCAACATTGACTCGCTCACCGTGGGGCGCACGGAGAAGGACGACGTTTCGCGCATGACAATCGTCACCGACGCCGATCAGGATCAGGCGCGGCGGATCGTGGCCAACATCTACAAGCTGGTGAATGTGCTGCTGGTGGACGACATTACGGGCCAGCCGGCGTTGCTGCGCGATTTGTCCCTGGTCAAGGTCGCCGCCTCGGCCGGGGACGCGCGCTCGCAGGTGCTGGAGCTTGCGACGGTGTTCAAGGCGCGGGTTCTGGACATCGCGGCCGATTCCATCACCCTCGAACTGACCGGCGGGGAGGAGAAGGTCGACCGCTTCCTCGAACTGCTTACTCCGTTTGGCTTGCTGGAGGTCGTCCGCACGGGAGTCGTCGCCATGCGGCGGGGGAAGAAGTCGCCGGCGGTCGTGTCGAAGGCGGAGCTTCCGACCGTGGTGGAGGACAGCACGGTTTCGCATTCGGTGTGAAGCGATTTTACGGGGGGCGATCGTTCGGCGGGCGCATTTTTCTCGCACTTGCCGCGCGAGAGCTCCCTAGGGGCGTTGCTTTTCCATTTTGTGGGCGGCTTTGTGCCTTGCCGCGTGCCGCCGGGGCGCGCCGGGCTTCGGCCGGAGCGCGGCCAGAAACCGTTCCAGCGAGAGCGCATTCAGCACATCGCCCTTCTCGATCCATCCTCGCCGGGCCGTTTCCACCCCGTATTTCATGAATGGCAAGTGCGCGGTCGAATGTGAATCCGTGGAAATGGTGATCTTCACGCCTCGCTGCTTCGCCATGCGCAGGTGCACGTCCTTCAAATCCAGCCGCTCGGGGTAGGCGTTGCACTCCATGGCTACGTCGTGGCGGGCCGCCGCGTCGAAAACTTTCTCCAAATCGAATTCGAAGGCTTCCCGCCGCAGTACCAGGCGCCCGGTGGGATGGGCGATGATCTGCGTGTAAGGGTTCTCGATGGCTGCCAGGATCCGATCGGTCATCTCCTCGCGCTCCATGTTCATGTGCGAATGGACCGACGCGACAACCACATCGAGCTGGGCCAGGACGTCGTCGGCGAGGTCCAGGGAGCCATCCTTGCGGATGTCCACCTCGATGCCGGCGAGCAGGCGAATCCCGGGGAGATGTCGTTGGGCGGCACGAATTTTGGCAATCTGCTCGAGGGTCCGCTTTTCGTCCATTCCATGCGCCACGGTGACGGCCTGCGAATGGTCCGTCAGCGCGATGTACTCGTAGCCGAGGGCGCGGGCAGCCTCGGCCATCTCTTCGATCGAGTTATGTCCGTCCGAGGCAGTGGTATGCATCTGCAAATCGCCGCGAATATCCGCGAGTTCGACGAGGTGCGGCAGCTTTCCGGATTCTGCCGCCTCGATTTCGCCGGTCATTTCGCGAAGCTCCGGAGGGATGTAGCGCAGCTTCAGCTTGGCGTAGATTTCCTCTTCGGTCCGGCTGGCCACTGTCCTGCCTCCCTTGAGAGTGGTCAGCGCGTATTCGTTGAGGGTCCAGCCCATGGAATTGGCGCGGCTGCGGAGCGCCACGTTGTGCTCCTTTGAGCCGGTAAAATAGAGCAAGGCGGCGCCGAAGCTCTTCTTCTCGAGCAGACGCACGTCCACTTGGAGGCCCGTTTCGAGCACCATGCTTACCTTGTTCTCTCCATGGGCGAGTTGGCGTTTGAGTTCGGGGTAGCGGAGGATATGCGCGGCCACTGCATCCGCATCCTTCTGTGCATCGTGCCCGGGGCGGAGGGTCACCAGCAGGTCCAGGTCTCCTACGGTGTCCTTACCGCGGCGCAAAGAACCGGCCGGCGTGACCGACTCAACGGCTTCTCCCGCCTGAGAGATATAGGCGGCCAGTTTATCCGCCTCTTCCGTGGCCACATGGAGGTGGAAACGGCCCGAACCGGAGAGATGCTTGAAGTTCTCGTCGGCCGTCAGAATGTTCTGCTCGCTCTTTTCGCCGAAGCCGGGAAGATCGCGCAGCTTGCCTTCGCGGGCGAGTTTTTCGAGCTCCTCGACCTTGGCTACCTTAAATTGTCGCCACAAGAGAGCCACCTTCTTCGGCCCAAGAGACTGCACCTCGAGCAACTGGAGGATGGTGGGAGGATATTTCTTCAGCAGCCTTTGGCGCAGGCTGTAATCCCCCGTGCGGAGTATTTCATGGATGTGCTCGGCCATGTTCTCGCCGATGCCGGGAAGTTCTTTGAGCTGGCGGTCGTCCTTGGCGATGTCCTCGATGCGTTCGGCGAGGCTTCCCAGAAGCTCGGCGACCTTCTCGTAGCTGCGATAGCGCCCAATGATCGCGCCGTCTATCTCAAGCAACTGCGCCGTCTCACTGAGGATCTTGGCGACTTCGCGGTTTTCCATGAGCGC
>JAJXZD010000025.1 GCA_021780215.1 Acidobacteriota bacterium | reverse complement strand
CCGCTCGGTAGCCAGGAAATATCGGAACTCTATGAGCATTCAGACGTATTCATCTTCCCTGCGCTCACCGAATCCTTTGGCCATCCGATGGCTGAGGCGATGGCCTACGGAGTTCCCATCGTTGCCGCAGACACACCAGTCAACCGGGAAATATGCGGAGAAGCTGCCGTCTACTTCAGTCCTTTGGTTTCCTGCGCCCTGGCTGAAGCAATCCACAGTGTCGCATTGGATGATGCACTCCGGGAGCGGCTGACGCGCGAAGGGCAGCGGCGCGTGCGCGAAAACTTTTGCTGGGATGAACATGTGCGACGTTTTCTCCATGCCGTGCAAGGAGACGTCCGAACTGTCGGAGAGGTCGCGCGTGATGTCGCAGTTGCGCGAAGTTAAGAGCATCTCGTAGCCATTCCTGCCGAATCGCAGCCGAACCGCATGGGTCTTGATAAAAATTCCGCCCGCCGCACAGGTGCTGCCGTCAGTGTGGTGATTCTGACGCGGAACGAGGAAAAGAACATCGGCGAGTGTGTCCGCTCACTGCGATGGGCTGGCGAGGTGTTCGTGGTGGACTCGCTGAGCGAGGACCGCACGGCGGAGATGGCGAAGGCTGCGGGAGCGATGGTGTTTCCGCATCGCTTCGAAGGTTACGCGGCGCAGCGCAACTGGGCGCTCGATAATCTTCCTTTTTCGAACCAATGGGTCCTGATGCTGGACGCCGACGAACGCGTGCCGGCCGCTCTTGCCGCAGAGATTGCGGAGACGGTGCGAAACGATGGGAACGGCCGCGCGGGATTCTATCTCAAGCGGCGATTGCTCTTTATGGGACGCTGGCTAAAGCATGGCGGGCTTTACCCGACCTGGATTCTGCGCTTGTTCAAGCGGGGGTGCGTGAGATTTGAAGAACGTCCCCTGAACGAGCACGCCATCCTCCATGGAACAGCCGGGCGCCTGCAAAATGCCTTTGACCACGACGACCTGCGCCCGCTCTCCAACTGGATCACAAAACACAATCGGTACGCCGATCTCGAGGCCGAGGAATATTGGCAGGAAACGCTGCGTGGCGGCTACGCCGCAACCATCCCGGCGCGCTGGTGGGGGAGCCAGGCTGAACGAAAGCGCTGGATCAAGCTCCGCCTGTGGAACCGGCTGCCCCCGTTGCTTCGGCCATTTCTGTTTTGGGGCCGGAACTACATTCTGAAGGCGGGGTTTCTCGACGGGCGCCAAGGCTTCATCTATCACGTGCTCTGGAGCTTCTGGGTCAGATTTCTGATTGATGTGAAGATTCTCGAGCGGAAGATTCCAGGCCGCACACTGGGGGCGGTTCGCGCATATCCGTCCGCTGAACTGCACCGCTCTTCCGGGGCGGTTGTCCCGCAGAGCTGTAGAGGGGAAGACGCGTGAGCACGCCCACAGCGCGGGACACTCAGGCTTTTTTTGACAGCAAGGCGCTCTCTTGGCCCGAAAAGTATGGTCCGGGTGGTGCGCTTGAACCGCGCCGGACGGAATTTGCCGCCAGGCTGCGGGAACTCTGCGCCGTCCCGGACAAAGTTCTCGAATTAGGATGCGGGACTGGCGAAATCGCCGCGGCAGTAGCCGAGATGGGATATGAGGTGACTGCCTGCGATATTGCGCGGGGCATGGTCGAGATTGCCCGCCGTAACAGGTTCCGAGTGCCGGTGCAATGGCTGATCCTGGAGCCGGGCTGGACCGCGCTTCCGTTTCCAGACCGGAGTTTTAGCGCTGTTCTGGCGGCAAGCGTCTTCGAATATCTCTGCGACCTTCCGCGCGTCGTGGCGGAAGTTTCAAGAGTGCTGCGCCCCGGCGGGGCACTGCTTTTCAGTGTCCCGAACCTCGTCAACCCGATTCGCCGGGCCGAGGCGTGTCTTCGGTTCTTCCTGCCGGAGAGGGAACCTTCCTCTTTGCTGCGCCCGTTGCCTCGAATCCGTGCCTACGTTTCCTACCTTCGGCTCTCGCGGAACCGCTTTTCCGGCGAGCAATGGAAAGCCGTTTTGGCGCCGGCCGGCTTGCGCCCGGTCAACGAAAGCGAGTTTTTGGAGGAGACATGGCGCCGGCTATCGAATGCGTCGCTCATTCTATTGGCTGCTCGCAAAGCGGCCGCCTAAGTCCATAACCTTGAGACAACTGCTGCAGACGGCGGATGGTGGCATCGAAGTTGCGGAAGTGCCCGTTCCGCGGACAGGCCGCGGATGCGTGCTTGTGCGGAACAGCACGTCGTTGGTTTCCGCCGGGACGGAGCGGATGGCGGTGGAATTTGCCGGGAAAAGCCTGATGGAAAAGGCGCGGGCCAGGCCCGATCTGGTTCGCCAGGTGCTGGAGAAGGCTTGGCGCGAAGGCGTGCTGGCGGCGTACCAGGCGGTTTGCAGCCGCCTGGATCGTCCCGGCGCGCTTGGCTACAGTTCGGCAGGGACGGTGCTCGAAATCGGCGCGGATATCCATGATCTCCGGCCGGGTGACCGCGTGGCCTGCGCCGGGGCGGGATATGCGGCGCACGCGGAGGTTGTCTCGGTTCCGCGGAACCTGGTGGCAAAGATTCCGGATTGCGCGACGGGACGCGGTGCGCGAGTGGATTTCGAGGAAGCCGCGTTCGCCACGCTGGGTGCGATTGCCTTGCACGGCCTGCGGCTGGCCGAATTGCAGATGGGAGAAACAGTTGCGGTGATCGGCCTCGGGCTGGTCGGCCAGCTCGCGGTGCAGCTTGCCCAGGTCGCGGGATGCTCCGTGTTCGGCATGGATCCGGACCGGGAGCGCTGCCGGCTCGCGGAGCAGTTGGGCTGCCTCGGCGCCGCGGTGGCTGAGGAGGAATTTCTATCGCTGCTCGCAGCGCGCACCGAAAGTGCGGGAGCGGACGCCGTGATCGTGGCCGCCGCCACGCCGAGCGAGAGCCCCGTCCGGCTCGCCGGCGAGGCCGCACGTTCGCGCGGGCGCGTTATCGCCGTCGGGGCCGTAGGAACCCATGTGCCGCGCCGGTTGTACTACGAAAAAGAGCTCGATTTCCGCATCTCGAGGTCCTATGGCCCGGGCCGCTACGACCGCGAGTACGAAGAGAATGGACGCGACTATCCGGCGGAATATGTCCGCTGGACGGAAAATCGCAACCTGAAAACCTTCCTTGGCTTCCTCGCGGAGGGGAAGATTCGCGTGCAACCGCTGATCTCCCACCGGTTTTCGATCGCGGAGGCGCCTCGTGCCTACGACCTGATTCTCGGCAAGTCGGGCGAAACCCCTCTGGGCATTGTGCTGACCTATGCGCAGGCAGCGGAAGCGCCGGAGCGCGCGCTGCGTCCTGTGAACGGTGAGTCCGCTCCGGCGATTTCCTCGGAAGAGCCCCGAATTGGCCTTTTGGGAGCGGGGAATTTCGCGCTGGGCGTGCTGCTTCCGGCCATTCGGGCTGCGGAGGGCACACGTCTTGTGGGCGTGTGTTCGGCGACCGGGCTAAGTGCGATGCACGCCGCGAGAAAATTCGGATTCTCCTATGCCACAACCGACCCTGGCCGCATCTTCAATGACCCGGGCGTCAGCACTGTGGTGATTGCCACGCCGCATCGGCAGCATGCCGCGCAGGTGCTCGCCACCCTGGCCGGACGGAAGAACGTCTTCTGCGAAAAGCCGCTGTGCCTGGCCGAAGACGAGCTTGCGGATATTCTCAGAGTCTGGGCGAATTCGGAGCAGCCGGCTCCTCAGCTGACAGTTGGGTTCAACCGCCGGTTCGCGCCGATGGCGCTGCGCCTGAAGGAATTTCTTGCCGGGCAGCCGGGCCGGCCCATTCTGCACTGCCGCGTCAACGCCGGACCGCCTCCGGCAGATGGCTGGATGCGAGACTCCGAGGAGGGAGGCCGCCTGCTGGGCGAGGCGTGCCATTTCGTGGACCTGCTCTCCTTCCTGACCGGAGAAATTCCCGAGCGCGTCTTCGCGCGAACACTCGCCGGCGATGGGCCCACGCAGGACACCGCTGCTATCCATCTGGAATTTTCCGGCGGCTCGCTGGGAACGATCACCTACGCGTCCAATGGGGACCGCTCGTTTTCGAAGGAGCGCATCGAGGCGTTCTGCGGCGGGTCGGCCGCGGCGCTCGACGATTTTCGCCGGCTGGAACTGGTGCGCAATGGCCGACGCACGACAATTGCCTCGCGCTGGCGCCAGGACAAGGGCCACCGCGGAGAATGGCGGGCGTTTGTCGCGGGATTGAAGGAAGGCCGGTCGGCCATCAGTCTCCAGGCGATTGTCTCCTCCACGCTGGCCACCCTGCGCATCGCCGAGTCGCTACGGCGCGGCACACCGGTAGAGGTCGGCGCGGAACTCTTCATGCGCTCTGCGCAGGAGACGGCGGGCAGCAGGGCTTCGGAAGCAAGCCCGGCCCTCGCGCATGCGAGCGGCGGGGTTTGACGCGATCCGGTCCTTCTCCACCCAGACCATGAACATTTTGCACGTCATCGGCGCGCGTCCCAATTTCATGAAGGCGGCGCCGGTGTACAAGGCCCTGCGAGAGATCGGCGGGTTTTCCCAGACGCTGGTGCATACCGGCCAGCACTACGACGAACGCATGTCCGGAATCTTTCTGCGCGAACTGGGCATGCCTTCGCCGGACGTGAATTTGCAGGTCGGCTCGGGAAGCCACGCGCGGCAGACCGCAGCGATCCTCGAGCGCTTGGAGCCGGTCCTGATCGAACGCACGCCAGACCTGGTGCTTGTCTACGGGGATGTGAACTCCACGGTGGCCGCCGCGCTGGTCTCTGCAAAGCTCGGGATTTCCGTGGGACATGTCGAAGCCGGGCTGCGCTCGTTCGACCGCGCAATGCCCGAGGAGATCAACCGCATCTTGACCGACGCGCTGGCCGGCTTGCTGTTCACGCCTTCGGAGGACGGGAACGAAAACCTGGCGCGGGAGGGCGTGCCAAAGGAAAAGATTCATCTGGTCGGCAACGTCATGATCGACACGCTGCTACAGCTGCTGCCGCTTGCGGAGGATCGCTACCCGGGCCTGGCGCGGCGCTTTGGCTTGTCCGATTACGCGCTGGTGACGCTGCATCGTCCCTCGAATGTGGACGATGACCGCACGCTCGGCAATATCTTCCGCACGCTGCGGGAGATCAGCCGCGAGATTCCGCTGCTTTTCCCCGTTCACCCGCGGACCGGGCAGCGGCTGGAGCGCTTGGGTGCGCCCGCGGACGCTCGCCTGCGGCTAGCGGAGCCGTTCGGATACCTGGATTTTCTGGCCCTGGAGCAGCGGGCGCGGATGGTCATCACCGACTCGGGCGGGATTCAGGAGGAGACGACGTTCCTGGGCGTGCCGTGTCTGACGGTGCGTGAAAACACCGAGCGGCCGGTCACCGTCCGGCTGGGCACCAATGTCTTGGTCGGGCAGGACATGGCGTGCCTCGCCGCGGAGGCGCGCGCCATCCTTGCCGGGAGGTCGAAGAAGGGCCGGCTTCCGCCTCTATGGGATGGCCATGCCGCGGCGCGCATTGCGAGGGCACTTTCGGGGAAATCGCAGGCGACGTTTCCACATCGCATGGCCGCCATCACCTCATGATCTTTTCCAAACGATTCCAATACTACCGCCGGATCGCTGCCGCCTATCTATCTCCGCTGCCGAGCCACCTGGATTTCTGGCACGAGCCGCCGGAAGTCAATCCGCGCGCGACCTACGGTAGGCTGGGCGAGTACTACATGCCTTTTGCGCGCAAGGCGGATTATGCCGGCGCGCACGACGGTCATGGCATACCGCTGCTGAACTACCGGGGCGCCATCGGCTTGCAATACAACCCCATTGCCATCGCGCAATACGGTCTTGGAAATTACAACCGGTACTGCCACTCGGGCGACGCGCGGCGCAGGGAGCGGTTTCTGGGCGCGGCCCGCTGGCTGTTGCGCACTCAGGAGCGGAACGCCTTCGGCCTGACCGTGTGGAACCATCATTTCGATTGGGAATATCGCACGCCGCTGAAGGCCCCATGGTATTCCGGTTTGGCACAGGGGCAGGCGATTTCGCTGCTGGTTCGCGCCTATCAGGATGACGGGGAGCCGCACTATCTCGATGCGGCCCGCATGGCGTTCGCATGTTTCCTGTGCTCTCCGGAACAGGGCGGTGTAACCTGGGTGGACGAGGCGGGGAATCCCTGGTTCGAGGAGTACATCGCCTCTCCGCCCACGCACATCCTTAACGGATTCATCTGGGCCAGCTGGGGCGTGTACGACTATTTCCTGGCGACGTCCGACGCCGCCGCGGAAGCCCTTTTTTCTCGGGCGATGGACACGCTCGAGAACAACCTGCAGCGGTATGACGCAGGCTTCTGGTCTCTCTATGAGCAGTCCGGCACGCGTTGGAGGATGCTGGCCAGCCCCTTCTACCATTCCCTGCACATCGTGCAGCTTCGCATTCTTCACCGGATGACCGGCCGCGAGATCTTCCTCCATTTTGCGCGCCGCTGGGAGGGCTATCTCCGCGATCGGAGCAAGCGCCTGCGCGCCGTCGTGCAGAAGAGCGCCTTCAAACTCGCCTACTACTGATGAAGATCCTGTTCGTGTCCCAATATTTTCCTCCGGAGATGGGCGCGCCCGCCGCGCGGGTGTATGAACTGGCGCGCCGGTGGCTGCGCGAAGGGCTTGACGTCACGGTGCTCACGGGATTCCCCAATCATCCGACGGGAGTGCTGCCGCCGGAATACCGCAGCAAGTGGAGACGCCTGGTCTGGCGCGAGCGTGTGGACGGCATCCGCATCGTACGCACGTGGCTTTTGCCGTTTCCCAACCGCAAGGCGCATGAACGCATGCTCAACTACGCCTCGTTCTGGCTTTCGTCCTCGATCGCGGGAGTGTTTCTTCCCCGCCCGGATGTGGTCATTGCCACATCTCCGCAACTGCTCGTGGGGCTGACGGGCTGGTGGCTCGGCCTGGTCAAGCGGGTTCCCTTTGTATTCGAGGTGCGCGATCTGTGGCCGGAATCGCTCACCGCCGTGGGGATGCCGGGAACGGAGTCTATCCTGTACCGGACTCTCGAAGGCGTGGCGCGTTTTCTCTATGGGCGATGCGACGGCCTGGTCGTGGTCACGCCTGCTTTTAAGGACCACCTGATGGCTCACTGGCATATGGACGGGGAGAAAATCTTTACGGTCGAGAACGGCGTCGAGACGGAAGTGTTCGCTCCCGGCGAATCCGGCGAAATTCGCATGCGGCTCGATCTGCAAGAGAAATTCGTCGTTTCCTACATCGGTACGCTGGGGATGGCGCACGGCCTCGACACGGTGCTGGAGGCCGCTGCGTATTTTCCGGAGGCCTCCCGCGTACGTTTTCTTCTGGTGGGGGAAGGGGCGGAGAAAGAGCGTCTCCAAAGCTTGGCTGCGGCGAGGGGCCTGCGGAATGTCCTCTTTCTCGGAGAGCAGCCGAAAGAACAGATTCCCGGCTTGATTCGCGCATCGGATGCCTCCCTGGTCCTGCTCAAGAAGCAGGAAATCTTCCGGACCGTGATACCCACCAAGATGCTCGAGTGCATGTCCTGCGCGCGGCCGGTGATCCTGGGTGTCGAAGGGCAGGCCCGGGAGATTGTCGAAGGAGCGCATGCGGGCCTCTGCATCGAGCCGGAAAACGCGGAGGCGCTGGTCGCGGCGATTCGCCAACTCGAGTCCGACGCCGACTTGCGCGCACAGCTGGGAGCCAACGGGCGGCGCAGAATAGTGGAACAGTTTTCCAGAGGCCAGATGGCTGCGAAATATCTGGGTGTTCTGCGTGGCATCAAAAACCCGGGTGTGCGAATGCACCCGGCAGGGGAAGCGGTGTAACCGCCCGGAAAGGCCCGCGGCGCGATGGTTGGATGCCGCGGGGTTCCGGCGTTCGGAAACAGAGATCGTGCTGCCAAGCCTTTTAGCCGTATGCGTCGCGAGCGTGCTGGTCTGCGCCTGGCTGACGCGCTGGGTCCGCAACCTGGCGCTGGCCCGCGCCTGGCTGGACCATCCGGACACGGGACGCCATCTTCACAGCAACCCGGTGCCGCGGCTCGGTGGCGTTCCGATTTTCCTCACGGTGTTCTTCGTGGTGGGAGCGGCTCTGTTGCTACAGAGATGGTGCGGGGCGTTCCGAGTGTTTTCTATCGGGAGCGTCCCGGCGCTGCTGCTTCCCGCGGCGCTCATCTTCGTGGCCGGGCTGTATGACGACATCCGGTCGCTCGGCCCCTACGCCAAATTCGGCGTGCAGGCCCTGGCGGCTTGCGTGCTGTACCTCGACGGTTTCGGCATCCGGCGGTTCGACCTGCTCTTTTCTGGAAGCCGCGTGCAGGTTTTTGTCGGACTGCCCTTGACGATTCTTTGGGTCCTGCTGATCACCAACGCCTTCAACCTGATTGACGGCATGGACGGGCTGGCGGCTGGCTCGGCGCTGTTTTCCACGCTCGTGCTGCTGGTGGCCTCGGTTGTCGGGGGGAATCATCTGGTGACGTTTCTGGCCGCCATTCTGGCTGGAGCGATTGCCGGTTTTCTACGTTTCAATTTCAATCCGGCGACGATCTTTCTGGGAGATTCCGGAAGCCTGTTCATTGGATTCACGCTCGGCGCCATGGCGCTGGCCGGGTCGCAGAAGGCCCCGGCTATGGTGGCCATCGCCATGCCGGTGGTCTGTTTTGGCCTGCCGCTGCTGGATGTGGCCATGGCCCTGCTGCGGAGGTTTCTCAGCGGAAGGCCGTTGTTCCAGGGCGATGCAGAGCATATCCATCACCGCCTTTTGAATCGCGGCCTCTCGCAGCGTGGGGCTGTTCTCATCCTCTACGGCGTGTCTGCGGCGTTCGGGTTGCTGAGCCTGGCGCTGCTGCACGGAGGAGGGACGATGGCTCTTGTGCTCGTGGCGCTGGGGGCGGGTGCTTGCGCGGGAATCCCGCAACTGCATTACCGGGAGCTGTCGGAAATGCGCCGCGTCCTCGCGCGGACCGCCAGCCAGAAGCGCATCATTGCCAATGATCTCCGCATCCGGCGCGCCGTCGAATCGCTGGGCACATGCCGGGACGCCGCGGAATTGAGCCGCATCCTCGCAGCCGCGCTCGAGCCGATCGGATTCGACGGCTTCGGCTTGAGGCTTTCCGGAGCGGCATGGCTTCCGCAGTCGCTTCCTTCTTCCTTGCGCCGCGGTCCGCATGGGGAGTTGCGGTGTGTCTGGAGTCTGCCCGCGGCGCTCGAGGCGGGTTGGGAGCTTCGCCTGGACCTCGCCAGCGGGGGAGACAAGATCGGCATTTTTTCCGTCTACCGGCGCTCGGCGGAAAAGCCACTCCTGCTGGATATCAACCTGCTGGGCGAGGGCTTCCAAGTGGCGCTGGCGAGTGCCGTGCGGCGGACATTTCGGGATGCTTTTGCGGAGGCGGAGGATTACGCGCCGGCAGCCTCGGCGGGCGCACGGCGTCTTGCCTCCATTCCATCCCTCGATTGACGGGCGCGTCCGCGCCTTCCTCCCGCTCGCGTCACAATACGGCTGCTCCCGGCGCGGCTTATCCTCGCAGGATGTGCACCAGGAAAAATGCTCCCAGGGCCGTCAGCGCCGCTCCGTACAGGAATTCGAGCTTTTCGGGCTTGGTTCGAATTGCCAAGCGCGCTCCGGTGTAGGAAGCGGGGACCGATCCCAGGGCGATCAGGCCGGCCACGCCCCAGTCCACGTGGCCGAGATAGGCGTGAACGGCCGTTCCGGGAATCGCCAGCACGGCGGACACAGCCAGGGAAAAAGCGAACGATTTCTTGATTGGCTGGCCGAGCAGCTTTGCGTAGCTCGGAGCCAGCAGGAAGCCCCCGGAATTGGCCATCAGCCCGGAAATGATGCCTACTCCGCTGGCTACGCCCGCGAGCCGCGTCCTCCAAAAGCGTGGCTTGCTGCCTTTCTCCGGCGTCCCAGCGTTGGGATCCTTCTTCCGCTGGAACAGAAAAGAAAGCCCGAATCCCAGCACCAACAGGGCGGTTAGCAGCAGCAGAGGTCCCGCCCCGGTGTATTTTGACAGGAATGCGCCGAGCACAGTGGCCGGGACGCCGATCCCCACGCTCCACCAGAAAATCTGCCAGTCCATCAGCCGGGAGCGCGAGTATTGTATGGCGGCCACGAGCGTGCCCGGGATGGTCGCCGGCAGGGGCGCCACCACGGCCACAAAGCCCGGGTAGCCGATCAGGCTCAGCAGCGGTGTGGCCACGGCGCTCCCGCCTTTGCCGAAAAGCCCCCCCAGAAAGCCAACGAAAATCCCCACCGCAAAGGCTCCCACCCGCTGCCATCCCATTCCGCTGTTCCTCCCTGCTAGAAACTCGATTTGTTACCTCAGGCCGGGTGTGCAAGCACCCTGGATGCCAGGGTCGTGCGCGCGACGGCTTCTAATTCGCCCGGGGCCATATTTCCGGCATCTGCTCTCTTGTTCGCGGTTTGGCAATGCCGCGTGGAGCGGACGGACGCTTTAAATATCCACAGCCAGCACCCCAGTTTCCCCCAACGCTTCCGGCGAAGCAACTCTGCCCAAAAGGAGGTTTCCAGGCGCTGCGGGCTTTCGAAGCGTCCAAGCTCTCTTGAGGCGCGTGTCTCCGCGTGCCGAATCAGACACATCGATCCATGCTCCCATTGCGCGGCCCGGCGGGGCAGTCTATGGTCGAAGCAATGGCTCGTTTCCCCAATGCGCAGAAGGACAAGGCAGGTCTAGGCTTCGATGCGGGCCACCGGAGGAGCATGCGCGTCCTGCTGTCGGTGCCTATTTTGGTTACGGGCAAGACTGCCAAGGGAGCGGATTTTCAGGAAGAGACGCGCACGCTCGTGGTGAACGCGCATGGTGCCCTGATCTCGCTGGCGGCGGGCGTGGCCACTAGCCAGAAAATCACCGTTACCAACCCGGCGACGCAACAAACGAGCGAGTGCCGGATTGCGTATGTGGGGGCGTCCACCGCTGGAAAATCCCAGATGGGAATCGAGTTCGTTACGCCGTGCCCGTCATTCTGGCAGATTGATTTTCCTCCGGAAGACTGGGTGGTTCCGGAAAACTAAGAAACTGAGTCTCCCTTCAGAGTACTGACAGTTCAGGGCCCGCGCGCGATGAGTTCGGCTCGCAGGACCGCGAACGGCAATTCCGCCTCCATCCTGACCGGTGCGCGCGCCGCGTCGTTTTCCAGCCAGACCTCGAAGTGTGTCCCGCCCACCTCTTTCTGATCCTGAAACAGGCGGATGGAGATGCGCGAGGCGGGAACGGCGCCTCCGGCCAGCGCAATTATCTCCGCCGAGTTGTCCAGCCGCGCGCGCAGTTCATAGAGATTCTTGCCATCGAAGACGGGAGCGCGAAATTCCGGCGTGCGAGCCCAATCCACCGCGCGCAGGTCATAGAGCGCGCCAAGCGGGTCGCGCGTTCCGGGCAGGACGGCAACATGCGGCGCGGGGGCGCGGGACCTCTGCCCCTCGGCCAGCGGACGCAGCACTTGATTCTGAATGCGGCCCAGCTCGTTCACGTGGAGTTCGTACTGCCGGCTTTCGAGCGTCGCTGCGTCGGCGTAGGAATCGAACTGGTCGTCGACCGAGAAGAGCGAGCGCACCGTGCCGCGCGTGTGCGCCGCGGCGCGAAAATGCCAGGTTTGCCAGCCGAATAAATTGCGCTGTTCGGGAATCGTCAGTTCGAGCGAGGCAGCGTCGGAAAAGGCCGCCCAGACGACCCGGTAACGCAGATCCTCGCCTGCGCGGAAGGGCATTGCCAGGCCGGCTCGCGGAGTGGCGGAAGTGCCGGACAGAGGTGGCAGCAGCACCAGGACCAGAATCGCGACGCGGGAAATTCGGCTGCGCCGGATGGTTGGCCACCGAGCCTTCATGTCCTTCCTTTCGACCGGGAAGCTTTGTGCGGCGTTCGGCGCGCCGGCGCGGTCCCTTTTTCTTGTCCGCCATCGCAGCGGCGGTTATAGTGGAACGCGCCCAGCTCTTAGCCTACCCCAAATGGATGGGGCGATCATCTCCTCGCAGGCCGCGGTGGACTTCCGGGCGGATTTGCAGGTGCGCTTTTCACAGGAGGGATTTTCGGATGCGGTATTTGGTGACCGGCGGCGCGGGGTTCATCGGTTCGAATCTTGTTGACGAGATCGTCCGCCGAGGACATCAGGTTACCGTCCTCGATGACCTATCCACCGGAAAGGAGTCCAACCTCCAGGAAAGCCGCGGCAAGATTGATTTTTGCCAGGGAACGATTGCCGATTTGTCGGCGGTGCGGTCCGCCTGCCAGGGCGCGGACTACGTTCTGCACTTGGCCGCGCGCACTTCGGTCCCTAAATCCGTGGAGGACCCGCTCTCGACCAACTGCGTGAATATAGACGGGACGCTCAACGTCCTGATGGCCGCGCGGGAGGCTCG
>JAJXZD010000055.1 GCA_021780215.1 Acidobacteriota bacterium | reverse complement strand
CCGGTGGCGCTGGAGAAGGGGCTGCGGTTTGCGATCCGCGAGGGCGGGCACACCGTGGGGGCCGGCGCGGTCACGGAGATCATCGAGTAGCCCATGCGCAACGGAGAAAAAATTCGCATCCGTCTGAAAGCGTACGACCACCGTATTCTCGACCAGTCCACCAAGGAGATCGTGGACACGGCCAAGCGCACCGGCGCCGACGTGGCCGGGCCGATTCCCCTGCCTACCGTGATTAACCGGTGGACGGTGCTGCGGTCGCCGCACGTGGACAAAAAATCGCGCGAGCAGTTCGAGATGCGCACGCACAAGCGCCTGATTGATATTCTGGAGCCGACTCCGGACACGGTGGATGCACTGATGAAACTCGATTTGCCGCCGGGCGTGGACGTGGAGATCAAGGCCTTCGGGCGAGAGCACACCGCCAAGTAACGGCGAGGGAAGAGCAGAAGAGATGGGAGTCAACGGCATACTCGGAATCAAGCTGGGCATGACGCAGGTGTTTGCCGAGGACGGCACGGCCGTCCCCTGCACGGTCCTGCAGGCCGGTCCCTGCGTGGTGGTCGAGCGGCGCACCAAGGACAAGCACGGCTACGACGCCGTGCAGCTCGGGCTCGTCGAATTTATTAAGCCGCAGCGGGTGACCAAGGCCCTGGCGGGACATTTCAAGAAGGCTGGAGTCGCTCCGATGCGTTGCCTTGGCGAAGTCCGCCTCGCGGATTCGACGGAGGAGACCAAGCCGGGCGACCGTGTTCTGGTGGACGGGTTCAAGGTGGGCGAGTACGTGGATGTCAGCGGAGTCAGCAAGGGCAAGGGATTCCAGGGAGGCGTCAAGCGCTGGCATTATCGCGGCGGCGACGCGACCCATGGCTCGATGTTTCACCGCGCTCCGGGCGGTATTGGTGCGAGTTCGTTCCCCTCGCGCGTATGGCCCGGGCAGCATTTTCCGGGACACATGGGAGCCGAGCGAAAGACGTCGAAGAATTTGCGCGTAATCAAAGTGGACACGGAAGAAAATCTGCTGCTGGTGCGGGGCGCCGTTCCTGGACCGGCCGGCAGGTATATATACATCCGCAAGGCGAAGGCGGCCCTGTAAGGGCAGGCACAGCCTCAGGGTGCCGGACAAGAAGAGACGACAATGCCCGTTGTGGACGTGAAAAATCTCGAAGGCAAGACCGTGGGCCAGATGGAGCTCGCAAACGACGTGTTTTCGGCCGAGGTCAACGCCCATCTGTTGCACGAGGCGGTGCGCCATCATCTCGCGGCGCATCGCGCCGGCACGCACAAGACCAAGGATAAGAGCGAGGTCAGCGGCTCGGGCCGAAAGCTCTGGAAGCAGAAGGGCACCGGACGCGCCCGTATCGGTTCGATTCGCTCACCTCTTTGGCGCCATGGCGGCACGGTGCACGGGCCAGTGCCGCGCAGCTACGAATACGCGCTTCCGAGGAAGATGGCGCTGGGCGCGCTGCGCTCGGCCCTTTCGACGAAGCTGGCGCAGGAGAAGCTGACGGTGGTCGATGGCTGGGCTCTGGGGTCGCACAAGACGAAGTCCTTCCGGGAGTCGCTATCGAAGCTCGATGGCGGGGACAGCCGGATCCTGCTGGTTGAAAACGGTGCGAATGTGAACCTCGAGCGTGCCAGTCGTAATCTGAGCGGGATCACTCTGGTGCGGCCAGAGAATCTGGTCGCGTTTGACCTCCTGCGGCACGAGCGGCTCATGCTCTCGCGCGAAGCGGCAGCGCGCTTGAACCGCGCGCTTTCGGCGGAGCCGCAACAGGAGGCATCTGCGCCGTCTGAGCCGCCTGTGGATCCGGGCAAGGAATTGCCCGCCGCTAAGGCGAAGCCGGCGGTGAAGGCTTCCTCAAAAGCCGCTCCGAAGCGCGGCGCGAAACCTTCCGCGGCGAAGGCGAAGAAGCCGGCCTCGAAGCCCAAGGGGAAGAAGGATTAGGCGATGGCGACCAGGCTTTATCAAGTGATCCGGCGTCCGATCATCACCGAAAAAGGTCTCGGTGTGAAGGAACTGCAGCATACGGTCGTCTTCGAGGTGGCTTCGGACGCCACCAAGACCGAGATCAAGGAAGCGGTGCAGCGCATTTTCAAGGTCAAAGTGGACCATGTGCGGACGGCGATCTATCACGGGAAATTGCGCCGGCGGGGACGTGCGGAAGGGTTCCGAAGCGATTGGAAGAAAGCCTACGTCAAGCTGGCACCTGGCGAGAAGATGATTGAGTACGCAGAGAATTTATAAGTTGACAGAGTCCCGGGATGAGAGGGGCTCTTTGACAGGCACGAGGCACCGATGGCACTGAAGACGTTCAAGCCTTATACACCGTCACGGCGGTTCCTGACCATGCTCGACAAGAGCGAGGTCACCAAGGAGACGCCGGAGAAATCACTGACCGAGGCGAAGAAGCGCAGCGGCGGCCGCAACTCGCACGGCGAGGTGACTTCCTGGCACCGCGGCGGCGGCCACGCGCGGCGCTACCGCAGCATTGATTTTCGCCGGGATAAGACGGGAATCCCCGCGCGGGTGGCGGCTATTGAATATGACCCGAACCGCTCGGCGCGCATCGCCCTGCTGCACTATTCGGATGGGGAGAAGCGCTACATTCTCCAGCCTGTGGGGCTCGAAGTGGGCATGACCGTACAGAATGGAGAGGGCGCAGACATCCTGCCGGGAAACGCCTTGGCGTTTCGGCACATCCCGCCCGGCACCATGGTGCACAACCTGGAGCTGTATCCGGGGAAGGGCGCGCAGGTTGTGCGGGCGGCAGGAGGGGCGGCACAACTGCTGAGCAAGGAAGGCGAAATCGCGCTGGTGAAGCTGCCTTCGGGCGAGGTGCGGAAGTTCAGCGTGGACTGCATGGCCACGATCGGGCAGCTCGGAAATCTGGATCACGAGAACGTGACGTATGGGAAGGCGGGCCGGACGCGCTGGCACGGCAAGCGTCCTACTGTTCGCGGCGTGGCGATGAACCCGGTGGACCACCCCCACGGGGGAGGAGAGGGGCGCGTGAAGGGAAATCATCCGCAGACCCCTTGGGGATTCCCTACGCTGGGAGCGAAGACGCGCAAGAAGCGTCCGAGCGATCGCATGATCGTCGAGCGGCGCAAGTCGTAGGCGGCAGGCAGCCCTGCCGAAGGAATCAGGCGGGGCGCTGCGGAAAGAGTTTGAGGAGCAAAATGAACCCGGCGCGGCGGGGAAGCGAGAGAACCGTCATGACAGCCACACGAACGCCGAGACGCATCTCCCGGCGGGCATCGCGGGCGCAGAAGGTTGTTGCGCGGCGCGGCGTCAAGCCGGCAAGTAAGGCCCCTGGCAAGTCCGTTGCCGGGGGAGTGGGAAAGGTCGGGTCCAAGCTGACCCCGCCGCCGCAGGTGCTTTACCGCCTGTGCCGGCCCGGCTGGGCGGTGATTGTAGAAAAGAGTCCGAATGCGCAGGGGACGCGGCTGGTTTGCCCGTTCTGCCCCTTGTCGCACCGGGTGTCTGGTCCAGTGCGGGGATTCCGCAAACTGCGCCGCGCGCAGTGGGTCAAGCTGCGCCGGGTGGAGGAGTAGGAAGAACGATGCCGCGCTCGCTCAAGAAGGGGCCGTTTGTGGACGGCCACCTGCAGGAAAAGGTGGAGGCGCTCAACGCCCGCAACGAGAAGAAGGTCATCAGGACTTGGTCGCGGCGCTCGACCATCCTGCCGGAAATGGTTGGCCACACAATCGCCGTGCACAACGGGAGGAAGTTTATTCCGGTGTACATCACCGAGCAGATGGTGGGGCACAAGCTTGGAGAGTTTTCGCCGACGCGCACCTTCAAGGGGCATGGCGTGAAAGCGGCGCTGGAGAGGGCCGCGGCCGCTGCCGGCGCGCCTCCGAGCGGGGCTGCCGCAGCAGCGCCCGCCAAATCCTAGGGCGGCACGGGAAGGAATTCGAGGGCTAGAAGATGGCGACGGCGATAGACAATCAAATTCAAGGGACGGCACAAGCGCGGTTTGTCCGTGTCTCTCCGCAGAAGGCGCGCCTGGTGGTGGACCTGATTCGCGGACAGCGCGCGGAAGATGCTCTGCAGACCCTGCGCTTCACGAAGAAGCGGGTGGCCCGCGACGTCGAGAAGACCTTGCGCAGCGCCATCGCCAACGCCGAGCGCAAGGCGGACGACGCGGGAGCGTCGCTCGATGTGGACGCGCTTTACGTGACGAGCTGCTGTGTGAACGAAGGGCCGCGCTGGAAGCGCATGCGTCCCGCTCCGATGGGCCGCGGTTTCCGGTACCAGAAGCGGACCAGCCATATCATTGTGGGCGTGGCCGAACACCATCGAGCTGCCGAGGATCGCGTGGCCGCTGCCGCGGCCGAGGTGGAAGCCTCGAAGGGAGTTCGCGGCGCGGTGCGCAAGGCCCGCAAGGCCATTGAGAAGCGCGCGAAGGAAGCGCAAAAGAAGTAGGAGGCACGTTTGGGCCAGAAAACACATCCCTACGGATTCCGCCTGGGCTACAACAAGGGCTGGAAGTCCCGGTGGTTCGCCAAGAAGGATTATGCCGACCTGCTGCATGAGGACGTTGCGTTGCGGCGGCAATTGAAGGACCGGCTGCGATCGGCGGGCGTGGACACGATTGATGTCGAGCGCGCCGCGAACAAGCTGGTGGTGCGTATCTACACGGCCCGTCCCGGCATCATCATCGGCCGCAAGGGCTCCGAAATTGACAAGCTCAAGAACGAGGTGCAGAAGCGGACGAACCGGGAAGTGCACATTGACATTCAGGAAGTGCACCGGCCGGAACTGAATGCCCAGCTCGTCGCGGAGTCCATCGCGCTGCAGCTGGAGAAGCGGGTCGCGTTTCGCCGGGCGATGCGCAAGGCGGTGGATTCGGCGCTGCGCTTCGGATGCAAGGGGATCAAGGTACGCGTCGCCGGGCGGCTCAACGGAGCGGAAATCGCGCGCAAGGAATGGTATCTGCAGGGGCGTCTGCCGCTGCAGACACTGCGTGCCAACGTGGATTTTGGAACCGCCGAGGCGCACACGACCTATGGCTTGATCGGAGTGAAGTGCTGGGTGTATCAGGGCGAAAAAATACCCGAGCGCGGCACGTCCCGGCCGGTTGCGGAATCCTAGGGGAACGGGCGAGCAATTATGTTGATGCCGAAGAAAGTGAAGTACCGCAAGCAGCAGCGCGGGCGGCGTACCGGAAAGGCTTGGCGCGGAGGTTCGCTGGCGTTTGGCGAGTACGGGCTGAAGGCGCTCGAGCCGGCCTGGATCACCGACCGGCAAATCGAAGCAGCGCGCGTGGCCATCACGCGGTTCATCAAGCGCGGCGGAAAGCTTTGGATCCGGGTATTTCCGGACAAGCCCTTCACGAAGAAGCCGGCGGAAACCCGCATGGGCAAGGGCAAGGGGCCACCAGAGCACTGGGTGGCCGTGGTGAAGCCTGGGCGAGTAATGTTCGAAATGGCGGGCGTGGACCTGGCCACCGCCACCGAGGCCATGAAGCTGGCCGCTCACAAGCTGCCGATTGCGACCAAATTCGTCAGCCGCGGGGAGGAGCTCTGATGGCCCGACGTGCGGAGAAGTTGCGGGAGATGACCGCCAACGAGATCGAGAACCAGGAGCGCGACCTCGCCGAGCAGATTTTCCGCCTGCGATTTCAACTGGCCTCCGGGCAAGCGGAGGGGCTGAAGAAGATGCGCGAGGCGAAGCGGGACCTGGCCCGCGTGAAGACGCTGCTCCGCGAGAAGGAACTGAGGAAGGCGTAATGGCCAACGAGGCAAGCACGGCAGGCACGGTTTCCGAGCGCGGGGCGCGGCAGACGCTGGTCGGCGTGGTCACCAGCGCCCGGATGGACAAGACAATCGTGGTGAAGGTGACGCGCACCGCCCAGCATCCGCTCTACCGGCGCGTGGTGCGCAGTTCGAAGAAGTATTACGCTCACGACGAGGCGCGCGAAGCGCGTGCGGGGGATCGAGTGCGAATCGTCTCGACGCGGCCGCTTTCGAAACTGAAGCGCTGGCGGCTGAAGGAAATTCTGGCTCGCTCGACGCGCGCGGCGTGAGCCTCGGATCGTAAGGGAGCAGGACGATGGTTCAGATGCGGACATGGCTGACGGTGGCCGACAATTCGGGAGCCCGCCAGCTGACGTGCATCCTGCCGCTCGGCGGAGACGCGGGGCTGACGGCCGGACTCGGCGACATAATCACCGCGGCGGTGAAGGAAGCCGCCCCGGACAGCCAGGTCAAGAAAGGCAAGGTCGTGCGAGCGGTGGTGGTGCGCACCCGGAAGGAGCACCGCCGGAAAGACGGCACCTACATCCGCTTCGACGACAATGCCGCCGTGCTGATTAACGATGCGGGCGAACCGGTCGGAACGCGCGTCTTCGGCCCGGTGGCCCGCGAACTGCGCGACAAGAAATTCACCAAGATCGTCTCGCTCGCGCCGGAAGTGTGGTAGCCATGAACGATACGAAGACAAATCGTGCGCCGCTCGGCATCCGCCACGGAGACACCGTGAAGGTCATGTCCGGGCGCTCGAAGGGCAAGACCGGCAAGGTGCTCTCGGTGAATCCTGTGAAGCGAACCGTGACGGTCGAGCGCGCCAACATCATCAAGAAGCACACGCGGCCCAACCCCTCGAAGAACATTCGCGGAGGGATTCTTGACCGGGAAGGGCCCATTCAGATCTCGAACGTGATGCTTGTTTGCCCGGGATGCGGAAAGCACACCCGTGCCGGGCACACCACGCTGCCCGACGGAGCGAAGGTGCGGGTCTGTCGCCGCTGCAATCAGACGTTTGAGAATTAGCCGCACGGCGGGGGCGCGCCATGGGCGCGGGCCCGTACAGGGCGACGGGACAGGGCGAAAGGAACCATGATCAGCCGTTTGCATGAGAAGTACCGCAAGGAAACGATGCCGGCGCTGACCAAGCGCTTCGGCTACAAGAACTCCATGGCCGTGCCGCGCGTGGCCAAGGTGACCTTGAATATAGGCATGGGCGAGGCCAGCCAGAACGCGAAGTTGGTGGATACGGCCGCCGCCGAGCTAGGGCAGATTGCGGGGCAGAAGGCGGTCATCACGCGGGCCAAGAAGTCCATCGCCAATTTCAAGATCCGCAAGGGCATGCCGATTGGCTGCATGGTCACGCTGCGCGGCGAGCGGATGTACGAATTTCTGGATAGGTTGTCATCGGTGGTCTTTCCGCGAGTGCGCGATTTCAAAGGGCTGCCACCGGATTCCTTTGATGGGCGTGGGAACTACACCCTCGGGCTGCGCGATCAGCTGGTATTCCCCGAGATTGATTACACGCGCGTGGACAAGATCAAGGGCATGAACGTCACCATCACCACGACGGCCCGGAGCGACGAAGAGGGGCGCGAGCTGCTCAAGCTGCTCGGGATCCCATTTCGCGCGGACCGGGGATAAGGAGAGGGACCAAGTATGGCGCGAACCTGCCAATTCGCCAAGATGCGGAGGAAGCTGAAATTCAAGATCCGCAAGCGCAACCGGTGCCGCCTCTGCGGCCGCCCGCGCGGCTTCCTGCGTAAGTTCGAGATGTGCCGTATCTGCTTCCGCGGTCTGGCGCTCAAGGGAGAAATTCCCGGCGTGGTGAAGGCCAGCTGGTGAGGGCAAAAGAATGATGACCGATCCTATCGCCGATCTCTTAACGCGGGTCCGCAACGGCGCCCGGGCCCGGCACCCGCGCGTGGACCTGCCCTCGTCCCGCCTCAAGGTGGAGATCGCCCGTATCCTCAAGGAGGAGGGCTATCTCGTCAACTTCAAGGTGGTTGAGGAAAAGGGCAAGAAGACGCTGCGCCTGTTCCTGCGCTACACACCGGACCGTCACAGCGTGATCACCGACTTGCGGCGCATTTCCCGGCCCGGCTCCCGCCGTTACACGGGCAAGGCCGGCATCCGGCCCGTAGTGGGCGGAATGGGTATTTCGATTGTTTCGACGCCGCGCGGCGTGATGACCGGCCAGGCGGCCCGCAAGGCTGGTGTGGGTGGCGAGCTGCTTTGCGAGGTGTGGTAGAGCGGGCAGGGCCGCCGAATCCGGCGATCGTGAGGGTGTGAAGAAGCCATGTCGCGAATTGGAAACAAGATCATTCCGGTGCCTTCGGGCGTAAAGGTGCAGATCAAGGATGGCGCCGTGGACGTGCAAGGCCCGAAGGGAAAGATGTCCGTGCGTGTGCCGCAGGGCATTCGCTTTGAGCAGAAAGAAGGCACGCTGGCCGCCATGCGCGCAAGCGAAGAGCATCGCGCGCTGCACGGGCTGGCGCGGGCGCTCGTTGCAAACGCCATTGCCGGTGTGACACAGGGATTCAAAAAGGAATTGGACATCGTGGGAGTCGGCTACCGCGCGGAGGTCAAAGGGAAGAACCTGGTCCTTGCGCTCGGCTACTCGCACCCGATCGAGTTTGCCATTCCCGAAGGAATTCAGATCGTGGTCGAGAAGCAGACGCACATGAGCGTGTCCGGTGCGGACAAGGCCCAGGTGGGACAGGTCGCCGCAAACCTGCGCGCGCTACGGCCGCCCGATCCATATAAGCAGAAGGGCATCCGCATCACGGGAGAACGCCTGAAGAAGAAGGCCGGCAAGGCTGGGGCCAAGACGGCGGCGGCCTAGAGCCATTCGGGGAGGAGAGGGAGCATGGCAGCACCGGTTGGCAAATTATCGCGGGAGGCACATCGCCAACGCATTCATGTTCGGATGCGCAAGCACATGGCGGGAACGCCTGAGCGCCCGCGGCTGTGCGTGCACCGCTCGACGCGCCACCTGCGTGTCCAGGTGGTGGACGACGTCTCCGGACGCACCCTGGTGTCCGCCAGTTCGCTCGACAAGGATGTGCGGGCACAGATTCGAGGCGGTGGTAACACGGCGGCTTCCAAGGTGATCGGCAAGGTGATTGCCGAGCGCGCTTTGGCGAAAGGGATCCGGCAGGTGGTCTTCGACCGCGGTGGATATCAATATCACGGCCGTGTGCAGGCGCTGGCTGAAGCGGCCCGGGAGGCGGGCCTGCAGTTCTGAAAACTTATGCCGAAACAAGAGCTCAAAGACATGCTGTCTGTCCGCCGGCCCCTTGAGGCCAATCAGGCCAGCTTGAAGGACCAGGTGGTTTCCATCAACCGGGTCACCAAGGTCGTTAAGGGCGGCAAGAATCTCAGTTTTTCTGCGCTGGTGGTGGTGGGGGATCAGGGCGGCCATGCCGGCTTCGGCATGGGCAAGGCCCGCGAGGTTCCCATGGCCATTCGCAAAGCTATCGAGCAGGCCAAGAAGAACATGGTGAAGCTCAACCTCAAGGGCACGACGATCCCGCACCAGGTGATCGGGTACTACGGCTCCGGGCAGGTGCTGCTGAAGCCCGCGCCCGAAGGGACCGGGGTCATTGCCGGAGGGCCGGTACGTGCGGTGATGGAAGTGGCGGGAATCCAGAATGTGCTGACCAAGTCGCTCGGCACATCGAATCCGCACAATGTGATCAAGGCGACGTTTGACGCCCTGCTGCACCTGAAGGATACCGCGCGCGTCGCGGAATCCCGCGGCAAGGGAGCGGAAGAGGCGGCGTCCTAGCCGCGGGACTCGAAGATCATGGCGACGACTAAAACGGCAGGCACATTGAAAATCAAGTGGGTTCGCAGCTTTAACGGTTGCCCCCGCGACATGCGGCAGACCATCCGCGGGCTGGGTTTCCGGCGCATGCAGCAGGTGGTCGAGCGGCCGGATACTCCGGCGATTCGCGGCATGATTGCCAAGGTGCACCATCTGGTGCAGGTTCAGGAGTAAGCAACGATGGCCATGGAACCGACACTCTCTAATTTGAAGCCGCCGCGCGGCTCGCGCCATCGCAAGGTGCGCGTGGGGCGCGGAATGGGCTCGAAGCTCGGCAAGACGGCGGGCGCGGGCAACAAGGGGCAACAGTCTCGCCGGGGCTATTCCCGGCGCGCCGGTTTTGAAGGCGGGCAGATGCCGTTGCACCGGCGGCTGCCGAAGCGCGGTTTTTCCAGCCCGTTTCCAAAGACTTTCGCGGTGGTCAATGTTGGCAGCCTGAGCGTCTTTGCTGCCGGCGAAAAAGTGACGCCGGAAGCGCTCGCCGCGCGAGGGCTGGTGCGGGCGATGCGCGATGGAGTGAAGATTCTGGGTGACGGTGATTTGCGGGTTGCTCTGACGGTGCAGGCGCACGCCTTCAGCAAGTCTGCCAGTGAGAAGATCGCGCGCGCCGGAGGGAAGGCCGAAGTCCTGCAATGAGGAAACTGGCCGAGGCCATTCGGAACATTTTCTTCACGCCGGACCTGCGTAATCGCGTCCTGTTTACGCTGGCGATTTTGGCCGTGTACCGCCTCGGCGCATTCATTCCTACTCCGGGCATCAACACGGCCCTGCTGGGCCAACTCTTCGATCAGAGCAAGGGTTCGGTGCTGGGGCTGATAGACCTTTTCAGTGGCGGCAATCTGCGCCGGCTGACCATCTTTGCCCTGGGCATCATGCCGTACATCACGGCATCCATCATCCTGCAGTTGCTGGTAGTGGTGTGGCCCTTCCTCGAACGGCTGCAGAAAGAGGGCGAGCTCGGCCGGCGCAAGATCACGCAGTACACGCGCTACCTGACCATTATTCTGAGCGCCTTTCAGTCGTTCACGATTGCGCTGACATTGCAGCGGCAGGGCCTGGCCGGGCAATCGCTCGTCTATCACCCTGGGCCGCGCTTCATCCTGATGACGATGCTGACGCTCACTACCGGGTCGGCCTTCATCATGTGGCTTGGCGAGCAGATCAGCGACCGCGGCATCGGCAACGGCATGTCGCTCATCATTTTTGCCGGCATTGTGGTCGGTTTGCCGCGGGCGGTGAACGATCTCTGGAACAAGGCGGAGACCCAGCAGTGGGGATCGTTCACTCCGATTGCTCTTCTCGGACTGGTCGTGCTGATGGCGCTGGTGGTGGCGTTCATCGTGTTTGTCGAGGGTGGGCAGAGACGCATACAGGTGCAGTACGCCAAGCGGGTGATGGGCCGCAAGGTGATGGGTGGACAGATGACCTACCTTCCGCTGCGCGTTAATTCCGGCGGGGTGATTCCACCGATTTTTGCGAGCTCTCTGCTGACCTTTCCGCAGACCGCGGCGCTGTTGTTCGGAACCAAGTCGCCGTTCTTTGACAAGATTGCCAAGGCCATCAGTTGGGGCGAGCCGCTCTATACCTTGCTGTATGTCGGGCTGATCATCTTTTTCGCGTTTTTTTACGTCGGCATCATTTTTAATCCCACCGAACTGGCCGACAACATGCGGAAGTACGGCGGATTCATTCCCGGCATCCGGCCGGGACGGAACACGTCGGAGTATATCAACCGCATTTTGTCGCGGCTCACGCTGGTGGGAGGCGTGTACCTGGCGATCGTTTGCCTGCTGCCGGAGTGGATGATTTCCGGCATTCACCTGCAGCACCTCTGGCTGGTTGGGAACTGGTTCGACACGCACATGTGGAGTTTCGTCCTCTACGGGCTGGGGGTGCAGTTCTATTTCGGAGGGACCTCCCTGCTGATTGTCGTCGGCGTGGCGATGGACACCGTCCAGCAGCTCGAGGCGCAACTGGTGATGCGCAATTACGAGGGGTTTGTGCGCAGGGGCCGGGTACGGGGCCGCCGCAATTGACGCCGTTTCGGTGGTGCGCATGGCTTTTAAGCGGGCGTTGATATTTCTGGGACCGCCGGGAGCAGGAAAGGGCACGCAAGCGAAGCGCGTGGCGAAGCAGTGCGGCATTCCCCATCTCTCCACCGGGGATATGTTCCGCGAGGCGGTCAGCCGCGGCACCGAGCTTGGGCGCCAGGTGCGGCCTATCATGGAGCGCGGCGAGCTGGTTCCGGACGAGCTGGTGATGCAGATGGTGGAAGAAAGATTGTCTTGGCCCGATTGCCAGGGAGGGTTTGTTTTTGACGGCTTCCCTCGCACGCTGCCGCAAGCCGAGAGGCTGAATGGCAGCCTCAGAGCCCGAGGGTTTGGCGATCCGAAGGTTGTGGATTTTGCTGTCCCGCACGAAAAGCTGATGCGGCGGCTGACTGGCCGCTGGACCTGCAGCGTCGGCGGGGAGATCTACAACATTTACGATGCTCCGCCGAAAGTGCCGG
This sequence comes from Acidobacteriota bacterium, assembly GCA_021780215.1. Lineage (GTDB taxonomy): Bacteria > Acidobacteriota > Terriglobia > Acidiferrales > UBA7541 > Palsa-295. The sequence goes on along the minus strand of JAJXZD010000055.1, from coordinate 517 downwards.
GAATCTGCGACCGGGATGGCGGTAAGTTGGTGCAGCGGGCGGATGACCGCCCCGAGGTGGTGAGGGAGCGGCTGGCTGCGTACGACCGGCAGACCCGGCCCCTGGTGGACTACTATCGCCAGCGCGGAGTGCTCGGATCGGTGGACGCATCGGGAGGCATCGAGGAAGTGAGCCGGGCGCTCGACCGCATTTTGCAGTGCGCGAAAGGCGCCGATGTTCGTCTGTAAGTCGCCGGGCGAACTGGAGAAGATGCACCGGGCAGGGCTGATTGTCTGGGGCGCGCTGGAGAAGATGCGTGCGATGCTCCGGCCGGGGCTTTCAACGAAGGAGTTGGATGAATTCGCCGAGGCATACACCCGAGAACATCAGGCGCGCCCGGCGTTTAAGGGATACCGGGGATACCCAGGATCGGTGTGCACTTCGATCAATCAGGAGGTTGTGCACGGCATTCCTTCGGCTTCCCGGAAGGTGCGGGAAGGGGATATCCTATCCATGGACTTCGGCGTCGAGCTGGAAG
>JAJXZD010000242.1 GCA_021780215.1 Acidobacteriota bacterium | reverse complement strand
AATCCTCGAGCATCTTCCGCTCATAGCAGTTCACCACCCTGCCCACGGTCTTCAGGCGTTCTCGTTTCGGCCTTACGAGCCGCTGCGCCTGCGCCCGGTGGAACTGCCAATACTCCGGAAGGTGCTGCTGGAGTGCCCGCTCAAAGTCTTTCAGGAGGGCCGCAAGCCACATGGCCGCGACGAAATGATCGCGGTGTCCAGCGCGGAAGATATCTTCGCGCTCTGGAGCGTAACCATGCATCCAGCCAAGCAGCAGGTCGCCGCCGAAGTTCTGATCGATGGCAGCGCGACGGCTATGGCTCGCCGGAACAAAATGCATGGCACGCATGCCGCGCAACGCAGCGTCGTAACTCAGCTGCGTGATGGGAGCTTCGTCTTCTGCCTTCAGGAACAGCGCCTTCAGTTTCCCTTCGCAGATGACGCGGGTACTGGTCGTGATGGGTTGGCAGTGGGCCGGGGTGAGCGGCTGGAAGCGCAAGGCCTCCAGCTGCTCCTCGGTCATGGCAGGGCGGATGTCGAGAGTCTCGATCATTACGCGCCTGCCCCGGCCTTCTCCGCCCTTGACTGCTGTGCCGCAGCCATCATGGTGGCGAGGTCTCCGGCACCAGAAGGAAATGGTTCATTAGGCGTTCCTGAATCGCGGACAGCACCGATATCGGTGCTGTTATCGTCCAAGAAAGCCAATGAGCGGCGCGGAACCACGGTGGTGTGACCCGCTTCGATTTGTTGTTGCAAGTCCCAGCACTGGCGATCAATCCAGCCGCGAAGCTCGGCAAGGAGCTCAAGCTGGTCCTCCAACTTGTCCCGCTTGCTCAAGCAACGGATAACCACGAAGCGTACCTGCTCCGCGCCAGGGCTGGTGATGACCCCATGTGCGAACTGCGCGAAGCCCTTGGCGTCGGTTTCCATCCGCGCCATAGCGTCATGCTGCTCATCGGTCAGGCCGGGCAGGACGAAGGGAGTCGGCTTGGGGTCATCCCCCTTCGACTTGTCATTAGTCTTCTTGGCAGGAGCGGCCCCTGCATAGTTGCGAGCCTTCTTCTTGTTCTTGCCATCGACTTCGTCCGCCCAGTAGCGAGCCTTCTGGTAGTCCACCTTCAGCTCCTTCAAAACAGCCTCGAAGCCCTTGCCCATGCGGCTGCCCTGTTGCTTGTACAGCTTGCGCAGTTCGGAGCACCACTTACCGAACTCGCGGCCCGTCTGCTCCCACTGCTTGTCGGAGGCTTGCAACTTCCCCCAAGACTGCATCACACCCGCGAGGATCTTCTCCTCGCGGGTCTGCTTGACGGCAGGCTTGGCCTTGCCTGTGACTTCTGCGTTTTCCGCAGAAGTTGATGTGTTATTCACGGCTTTGCTCCTTATTGGCCTAAAGCCCTCGGCGGTACCTCATTCAGCGAACTAAGCCAAGGGGTCTTTCGCGTCCGGGTCGAAAATCACTTTGGCCCGGATACCCGTCCAATAGGCGAACCTGGAGAAAGTTGAGAATATTGTAACGCTATTGTATTCATCACTATATGTTGACACTCCACATGTCCATGCTAAAATCGCATAATTATGCCGGGCACAAGAGGCTTCCTAGAAAGACTCCAGCGGAATACCACGCGCCGCAGCGAGCGCGTCGCAGACTTGTTAAAGAAGGCCCGGACCGAACTTAAGTTGACCCAGCCCCAAGTGGGAGAAATTCTAGGCTGGCACCAGAGTGACGTTTCGAAAATGGAGACGGGCGATCGCACGCCTACCGTGGTGGAGCTGGAAAACTTTGCCCTTATGTGCGGCAAGCAGTTGGATTATTTCGCGACCTGTAAAGCGCAGTTCGAAGCCGAGGGAAGCAAGAAATCCCTGGCGATACCGCCAGAAAAATTCTTTCGCCGACGTCGCGCTGCCGAGAGGCAAGCAGCCTTTCGTCGCCGCTTTGGCAAACGTAGAACGAAAAGACCTCCCCCAACCGGACCGGGCAAGCTGACAGACGCGTACAACGAATTTCTGGCGCAGCAGGAGATCAAGCGTCTTCAACGTCTTGCCCGAATGCGGAAATTCCCGCCGAAAGACGCATAGGACCGGACTGCTTCCCTCCGCTACCTATTGCCAGCAGCTGCAGTCCTCCATTCGGCTTCCCTCACCCAACTTTATGCGATATCAGAATGCGGTTCCCTAAAGCAAACTCCAGCACATTGAGATAACACGACATATAAGTTCACAGACTTTCGCATCTTTCGCCTATTAGACGGGTGCACCCGGAAAAATGGTGCGGAGCGCGAAGTGTGTACCCCCGAGAATGAATTCCTGAGTAGATTAACCCCGAGGCGAATCGTGCCACGACGCAGATTCCAACAGGGGTGTTTGAAAATCGTTGGCGGCCAGTGGGTTCTGTATTATTGGCAGGACGAAATTAGAGACGGGGTTCGCCAGCGCGTGAAGGTCAGCAAGCGCCTCGGTTCTATGGACATCAGCAAGCGGCAGGCGCGAAAGCTCGCCCAGCCGATTCTGGATTTCGTCAACAACCAGACCGAGATTCCCGTGAGGGCTTCGAACGCCGGGACTACGCTGGCCGAGTTCCTCCCCGACTGGCGCAAGCACGTAGCAAACTCGCTCAAGCCGAGTACGCTGCGCGGGATGGAATCTTCTATTCGTGCCTACCTCATTCCCGTCCTTGGCGATAAGTCCCTCACCGAGATTGGCACCAAGCAGATTCAGGAACTCATCACGAGTATGGAGGGCCGCGCCAAGGGAACGGTTGAGAATGTCGTGATGGACCTTCAACAGATTCTCAGCGCGGCGCGGAAGTGGCACAACGGGATTCCTGTCGTGAAAAAAGCCGACCTGTTCTTCGGCGCACGCCGCGCCGGGGAGGGTAAACCATTCTTCTTCACGGTGAATCAGGTAAAGGCGATTCTGAAAGCGTTCGCAGGGAGTAAGCCTTGGGACCTGTTCTTCACACTCCTCGCGCTCAGCGGCCTACGCGCCTCGGAGATTCTCGGCCTGCGCGTAGAGGATCTGGATTTTGATTCTGCTACGATCCACATTCGCCAGGCCGCTTGGCACGGACAGATTCAGACTGTAAAGACCCGCGAGTCGGAGAACTCTATCCCAATGACGCCTCTCGTGCGCGAGAAGCTCCGAGCGCATCTCGTAGGCCATACCCACGAGCTTCTCTTCGTGAATGGCCGAGGACGTCCCTACAGCCGGAACAAGGTGGTCCAGACAGTGCTTCACCCAGTCGTGGACAAGCTGGGGATTTCGCGGAAGGGACGCCGAGTGGGGCTTCACGCTTTCAGGCACGCGCTGGCGAGCATGCTTCTCCAGACCACGGGACCCGCCGTTGCCCAGCGTCAGCTTCGTCACGCGGACCCGGCGACAACTCTTGGAATCTACGGCCACGTTTTGGGAGACGACCAGCGCGAGGCGATGGGGCAGATTGAATCGGTACTTTCCCAACCACGAGGTACCTTTCGGTACTTCGGGTACCTGTTGGCCTCGGAAGCCTATCAAGATATTGGGAATTTGGTAGGGGCGGTGGGGATCGAACCCACGACCTTCGGCTTAAAAGGCCGCTGCTCTACCACTGAGCTACGCCCCTAAAGACAGCTTCTGACATCTTGCATGAAGAAAACCTGCTGAACAAGCGCCGATTATGGGCGCCGATTACGAGGATGCGGCACGATGGGTGGATGCGGATCGCGGCGCCGATTGCTTGCCGGAAAATCCATCCGATGCAAAGAGGCTGCTTGGCAAAGCCACCGCGGGTCGGGGGAAAGAGCGGGGGCCCGCGAACTACTTTGCCGGCCAGCCGAAATTTTCCTCGCCCAGAGCGGCCTAGACCATCCCCTCGAGCGGAAGCACGTCCAAGGGCAAGCCGCCTCTCCACAAGGCGACGCTCAGGAGCAGCTCGCGGCGCCCGTGCAGGTCGAACAATTCCCGCGCCACGCTTATCTCGAGAATCTTTTCAAAGGCAGCCGAGACGACCATCTCCGGATGCAACAGGCACAGCCCGGCGCGCTCGACAATGCAGCCGCCCAGGGCGTGGCCTTCGATGCGAAGCGTGATGCGCGTCTCGTAGGAATCCCACAGCGTGATGCGCAGCTGGAAGTCCGGCATATCGGCGATGGCGTCGTGGATGGGATCCACGCGGATATAAAAATGGTCTGCGCCGAATCCGTGGAGCAGCTCGCCGAGCACCTGCTGCCGCCCGTGCATGGCCCCGCTGCGCCGGCTGGCGGAATAGAACCCCGCGCCAAGCCACTCGAAGTAGCTGCTTTCGTGGCCATCCACTCTCACAGCCAAAAAAGCCGCGGGAGGCTCGCGGCGTCCAACGGCCGGAGCGCGCTTGATGGGATGGGCCAGCGCGTCCGGGGCATGTTCGGCGAGGGCGTTGTAGATTTCGGTTAGGTGGCTGCGGTAGAGCATGTCGAATTCGGCATCGTTTGCCGAGGCGTGCTCCGGCCCGTACCACCAGCACCAATCGCTTCCCTCCGCGGCGAGAATCGCCTCGTAGGCCCGCTTCCCCCGTGTAGTCCACCAGGCATCCCAGTTATGCGCGGACTGGGCGCGGATCGCAGCGTGCTCGTAAACGTCCCGCGCCTCGCGCAGCAGCTCCCAGGCGCGGACATCCTCCGCATGGCCGATCCAGATGTCGAAGTTGGCGTTGATCCAGGAGGCCGGGAAAATTCCGTCAAGGCGCGGAGGAGCGGGCGCCGCCTGCATGGCCTCACTCATGGTCAGCGCTTGCACGTCAGGATCCTGCTCGATGCGCATGTAAAAGCGGCGGAGAAATTCCCGGCCGTTCTCCGCGTAATATTCCCAGGCGTTTTCGCCGTCGAGAATCAGGTTGACGGTGGCAGTCCTTCCGGGCGACATGCGGTCGCCAATCGCCCGGATGCGGCGATGGAGATCCTCGGCTGCGGCTTCGGCGCCCATCCGGCTATACACAAACCCGACGAGGTCCGACAAATAATGATCGCGGAAGAACCCGGTCAGCGCCCGGCCGTTCCGGTGAAGCTGCCACGGCGTATAGAGCTCTGCTGCATTCTCCGGGAATCCGGATGCATCGCGCCAGAATCCGACGCCGCGCGTCCGGCCGAGCACCCCTTCGTCCGTGGCGAACCACTGAAACCCCAGCTCCGCGGCGATTTCCAGCGCCTGATCGGACACGGATCCTTCCGAAGGCCACAGCCCCGCGGGCGGCTTTCCAAACACCTGCTCGTGAAACATCCGCGCCCGCACGAGCTGTTCGCGCGCATCCTGCGGATAGCGAAACGAAGGGTGCGGCAGCGGCGTGTGGGCGTTGGCCACGCGCGCGATGTTCGTATCGCAAAGCAGCGGAAGAATCGGATGGTAATACGGAGTGGTCGAGATTTCGATCTGTCCGCGTGCAGCCGCCAGGCGGTATTCGGGCAGAACCGCGGCCAGCAGCTCCTGCTGCTTTTCAAGCAGCAGGGATTGGTCCTCGAGGGTGAAATTTCTGCCCTTTTCCGAAAGGCCGCGGACCGCAGGGTCCTTCGTCAAATACTCCTCATCCATCCAGGCGAGTTGCGAGAGCACCTGCAAATCCCGCCATTCGCGCGGACCCCAGTGGGCCAGGCAGGCTTCCAAGCCGCTCGAGCGGGCCTGCATGGCAAGCTCGCCAAATCGCGGCCAACGCTGCAGGAAATTGTCGTTCACCTGAAAGGCGCGATCGAGCACTTCCCTCTTTTGGTCCAGTGTGAGCGATTCGGCGCGGGCAAAGGCAGTCTCGAACCAGGGCTCGCTGAATTGTCCGCTGGCGTATTCAATAATCTGTTCGGCGAGCAAGGGGACAAAGTTGAATGTGGCATGCACGCGCGGATAGGATTCGAGCAGCTTCACCATGCCCCAGTAATCCTTCAGAGCGTGCAGCCGGGTCCAGGGAAGCAGGTACTGCCCGGACGCCGGGTCGCGGTACTGCGGCTGGTGCATATGCCAGAGAATGACCAGATTCACTCGGCTCAAGCCGTCACCCCTCCCAAAGTCCCCGCAAGGCGGAATCCCCTTCTACAGCCGTCGCCCCAACGGCCAGATTCTTCCTCCTTCATTCCGTCTCAGAATCAGCAGTGCTAGAATGACCCCGCGCGCCCATGCGCCTGATCGACCGATACATTTGCCGCGAAGTCATATCTCACGCCCTGCTGGGCCTTGCTGTCTTCACCTTCGTGTTTTTCGTTCCCCAACTGGTGCGCCTGATGTCGCTAATCGTTCAGCACACCGGGGGCCTCGGGCACATTGCCCTGCTCTTTCTCTGCGCGATTCCGCCGGTGCTTGGTTTCACGCTCCCCATGGCGCTGCTTGTGGGAGTGCTGATCGGACTCGGGCGGCTTTCCGCGGATAGCGAGATTGTCGCCCTGCACGCATCGGGGATCAGCCTCCGTCGCCTGCTTCTCCCGGTCGGATTCGTCGCCGCAGCGGCACTGGCCATCACGCTGACGACCACCTTCTGGCTCGGCCCGGCTTCCCGCCGCACCGCCCGGCGCATCGAGGTCCAGCTTCTCGCCTCCCAGGCCCCTTTTGCCGTGCAGCCGCGGGTTTTCGACGAGCGCTTTCCGCACTTCGTATTATACGTGCAAGACGTGCAGGATGATGCGACGAGCTGGCGCGGCGTTTTTCTGGCGTCCTCGAGCGGCAGCGGGTCCTCGATCACGACGGCCACCGACGCGATGGTCCTGCCCGGGCCGAGCAAGAATCATATCGAGCTGCGGTTAGGAAGCGGCAGTACACAGGAGTACGACCCGCGCGTCCCGAACCACTACAATGTTACGACCTTCGGCGAAAGCGCCATCTCCATCGACCTTTCCCCCGTGGCCTCGCCGAAGCGAAGCGCCAGCCTCTCTCCGGCCGAACGCACGGTAAGCGCGCTCCGCGATGATTATGGGCCCGACTGGCTCGCGGCCCGCCTTGAATTGCAGCGCAGAATCGCCTTTCCGGCAGCCTGCATGGTCTTCGCGCTTCTGGGAATCCCTATCGGGGTTCGTCCCCGCCGCGGAGGACGCGCCGCGGGACTAATTCTGACGTTGATTCTGGTTGGCGGATACTATTTCCTTTTCGTCTACGGGGATCACATGGCGGCGCAGGGGCGGCTGCGCCCGTGGGTCGGCGTCTGGGGCGCCAACATCGTCGCGACCGCAATTGGATTGATCGCCTTCCGGCGCCTTGAAAGTGTCCGGCGGCCCGGCTTTTTCCTGACGCGCATGGGAGAGATGTGGGACCGGCTGCGGACCGCCCTGTCCCTGCGTCCCTGGGGCGCAGCCGCAACCGCCTCCAACGGCTCTTCGCCGACATCTGCCAGAGGCGGTCTGCGCCGTGCCATCGCGTCCAGATGGGCCATAGGTTTCCCCATGCTGATTGATATCTATTTGTTGCGACAGTTCTTCTACTATTTCCTTGTCTTACTCGCTGGCTTCGTCGTCATTTTCGACGCGTTCACGCTTTTTGATCTTCTGGCTGACATCTCCCGGAATCATATCGGCGTGTCGATGGTGCTCGATTACTTTCTCTATCTCGGGCCCCTCGTCGTCTACCAACTCGCACCTCTGGCCACCCTGGTGGCGACCTTGGTCACCCTGGCGGTCCTGGCGAAAAACAATGAAGTGGCCGCTTTCAAGGCCAGTGGCGTCAGCCTGTATCGCGTGGTCCTGCCGCTGCTGCTCGCGGGCGCCCTGGCAGCCATCGGCATGTTCTCGCTCGACGACACCCTCCTCCCCCACGCTAGCCAGCGCCAGGATGCACTCCGCAACCAGATCAAGGGACGGCCTGCACAAACCTACTTTCAGCCGGCACAGCAATGGATCTTCGGAAAGGACAACAGAATCTATAAATACGAACTGTTCGATCCCGACCGGCAGCTCATCGGCGGGCTGAGCGTCTTCGAGTTGGATCCGCAGACTTTTCAGCTGCGCCGGCGCGTCTTCGCTGACCGGGCCACATGGGAACCGAGCGTCAATACCTGGGTGCTCACCGGAGGTTGGCTGCGCGATTTCGATAGCGACGGCCACGTGGTGCGCTACCAGCCGTTCCAAGCCACATCCCTCCCCGAACTCACCGAGCCGCCCACGTATTTCCGCCGCGAGGTGCGCCAATACTACCAGATGAATTGGCACCAGCTCGGGCGCTACATTGCCAGCCTCCGCCAGGCCGGGTTCGACACTTCGCGCCTCTCCGTCCAATGGCAGAAAAAGTTCGCTTTTCCGCTCATGGCCGGCATTATCGTGTTTCTGGGAGCGCCGTTCGCCTTCCTGGTGGGAACACGCGGGGCCGTGGGCGGCCTGGCGCTTGCATTTGGCGTCGGAATAGTTTACTGGGCTGTCGGCGCGCTATTCGAGGCGATGGGTTCGATCGGGCAGCTTCCGCCGCTGCTTTCTGCGTGGGCGCCGGACGTTATCTTTGCCTTTCTCGGGGCGTATTTCTTTCTGCGCATGCCAACCTGATCGCCCCACCTGTCCGAAAGTGCGGTGTAGTGCCAACTGTATTATTCGATTGACTACTTCCCCGCTCTAATAGCCTGGCATGTGAACCCCTTGCCTTAAACTAGCCTCAAGGGCGCATCCTGCGCGCGATACGGTTCATGCTGACCATAGCCAGATGTCTTGGACAAACATATAGCAACGACTTGGGAGTGGTCCGACTCGAGGTCTGGGGAATAGTGCTCGCGGCATTGGGCCTTTTCCTGTTTGTTCGCGGATTCCAGATGCTCCGCTACAAGCGGCTCGTACTGAATACGCCGGAATCCAAGATCCGTAGCGCGGCCATGGGACTGGTCGAAATCGAGGGGATCGCCAAGGGCCCCCAAACCATCCCAGCGGGAATCACGGGCGACCCTTGTTTCTACTATCGCGCGGCGGCCTGGCGATTGGTAGAAAACGGCAGGAGCCTCCAGTGGAAATGCGTTGCCGACGAGCGGCTATTCATTCCTTTCTACCTGGAGGACTCCACCGGACGCGTGCTGGTGGATGCGAACGGCGCCGAACTGGACGTTCACCCTAATTTCAAGGATGAGTTCGGGGCGTCCGTCTTTGGAATGAAGGACGCAATGCCTCCCACCGTGAGGCAGTTCCTGATGCGGTATGGCCTCGCATACGATGATAGGATTCGCGTGGAGGAGTACTGCATCAAGCCGGACTATCCGCTATTTGTTCTCGGCACGCTTGGGCGCAATTCGGCGACACGCGCCATACGTCCATCCCCGGCAGCCCATTTCCCGCTGGCGCAAGCATCACTCAAGTCCCGCCTCAATTTATTCGGGCCGGCCGTCCCATTGCTGCGGTTTCTTGGCACAATACCAGGAGTCAGCATGGGCGCTTCAATCTCGGCCGTGCCAGCAATATTGCTCGACAATCCGCCGACAGGCGGGGCGTTCGTCGCACCAGACCCGCGGAAGCCGGCGCCTGCCGCCTCAAGCTGGACCGCAGTGTCAATGGATGAGGACGAGATGGGGAAATTCACTCCTGCGATCGGCAAACGCGGCGAATCGGCCCCACTTCTGGCAGCCAGCAGAATGCCGATCGCCTTGGCGGATCGCGAAGCGGCAACCCCTGGGCTCTCTCCGCTACCCATAGAGCCAGATGGACCGCACAGCCTTGAAACCGCCCCACCCGTCGAGATCGGCAAAGGACTGTCTGGCGCGCCGTTCACGATTTCGCACAAGAGCCAAAAGGAAACAGTTCGTGCGCTGGCCTGGAAGTCAACTCTGTGCATCTGGGGCGGGCCGCTGCTGACCGTCGTGTGTGTCTACTTTTTGCTTGAGGCACTGGGATGGAGGTAGCTCTTAAAGATATGACGCATCACAAGGAGATGTCATGAGCTTTCTGCCATTGCTGCTACTGCTGTTCGTGATGGTTGGCGCAATCGCCTACTTCGTGATGATCTACAATGGTCTGGTCACGGTGAAAAACAATGTTGACAAGGCTTGGGCCAACATTGATGTTCTGCTCAAACAGCGACACGACGAATTGCCCAACTTAATCGAAGTATGCAAGGGCTACATGAAGTACGAGGGCGACACGCTCCAGCGCGTCACACAGGCGAGAAACCAGTTCGCTCAGGCGGCGACAGTCGGCCAAAAGACTGAAGCGAGCGCCGCGTTGTCATCCGCCGTTGGCCGGTTGATTGCCACAGCGGAAAATTATCCGGATCTGAAGGCCAACGCCAGTTTCATGCAGCTTCAGGGACGCATCACGGAACTGGAAAGCGAAATTGCCGACCGCCGCGAGTTTTACAACGATTCGGTCAACACCTACAACACGCGCATACAGGAGATGCCAGACGCTGTACTCGCCGGACCCATGAACCTGCACCCACGCCAGATGTTCCAAGTAGCGGCTCAGGACAAAGAGCCGGTGAAGGTTACTTTCGCCGACGTCTCGCACTAAGCGGGACGCAAGCCCCATTGGGCTGCACGGAACGACGTTCGGCGGAAGGTTGTTGCCAGCCCAAGGCGGCGCATTTAATTCTTGCGCTTTTTCTTCGATTCGATTGCAGCTTGTGCCGCCGCCAGCCGCGCGATGGGCACACGGAAGGGCGACGCGCTCACGTAGTTCATCCCCACCTGATGGCAGAACTTCACGCTTCTGGCGTCTCCGCCATGCTCGCCGCAAATTCCAATCTTGAGCTTCGGGCGGGTTTTCCGTCCGCGGGTGATGGCCCATTCAATCAGCATGCCGACGCCCTGGATGTCCAGCGTCTGGAAAGGGTCGTCCTTGAAGATTGCTGCCTTGCGCTCGTCCACATACTCCGGCAGGAATCGGCCCGCATCATCGCGAGAGAGGCCCATGGTGGTCTGGGTCAGGTCATTTGTCCCGAAGGAGAAAAATTCCGCGACCTCGGCAATCTCCCCTGCCAGCAATGCGGCGCGAGGCAATTCGATCATCGTCCCCACCATGTATTCAAGTTTCACTTTCTCTTTGGCAATAATCTCGTCGGCAACGCGGCGCGTGGCAATTTCGAGAATCTTGAGCTCCCGCTTGTCCAGCACCAGAGGATGCATGATTTCAGGTGATACTTTAATGCCCTTCTTCTTGCACTCTATTGCCGCTTCGATGATTGCCCGCACCTGCATTTCGAGAATTTCCGGGTACGTGATTGCCAGCCGACAGCCGCGGTGACCGAGCATGGGGTTTGCCTCGTGCAACTGCTCCACGCGGCGGGCCACCGCCTCCGGAGAAATTTTCATTTTTGCCGCAAGCTCTGCCTGTTTCTCGGGGTCGTGAGGCAGAAACTCATGCAGAGGCGGGTCAATCATCCGGATGGTGACAGGGTATCCATCCATCGCCTCGAAAATGCCGGTGAAGTCGCGGCGCTGGAATGGCAGCAGTTTATCGAGCGCCCGCTTTCTTGCCTCCTGCGTCTCTGCAAGAATCATTTCCTGAATCGCTTCCTGCCGTTCGATGCTCTTCTCCGGCTGCTCGAAATCCTTGAAGAACATGTGCTCCGTGCGGCAAAGACCAATGCCCTCGGCGCCGAACATTCGCGCCACGCGGGCGTCGCGCGGCGTATCCGCATTTGTACGCACGCCGATCGTGCGCACGCGGTCCGCCCACTTCATCAGCGTTTCGTAGGCTTTGGGAGGCTGCGGGCGGACCAGCGGGATCTCCCCCTCGTAGACCGATCCGTCTCCCCCGTCGAGCGTAATCCAGTCACCTTCTCGAATCACTCTTCCATTCACGCTCAGGCTGTGGGCATCGGCGTCAATTTGCAACTTCTCCGCCCCAACAATGCAGCACTTTCCCCATCCGCGGGCCACCACAGCGGCGTGGCTGGTCTTTCCGCCGGTCGCGGTCAGAATCCCCTGCGCAACGTTCATTCCCCCGACATCCTCAGGGCTGGTTTCGCGGCGCACCAGGATCACTTTTTCTCCGCGGCCCGCCCATTGTTCCGCATCCTGTGCGGTGAAGACGGCCCTTCCTGCCGCCGCTCCCGGGACGGCATTGATTCCCTCCGCCAGCTTCCGCTTCGCGAGATCGACGTGAGAGGTCTTCGAGTCCAGCACGGGATAGAAGAGCCTCTCAATGTCATCCGCAGTGACACGTTCAAGTGCTTCTTCAATTCGAATAAGCTTTTCGCTAACCATGTCCACGGCGATGTGAAACGCGGCGGCCGGTGAACGCTTGCCCGTGCGGGTCTGGAGCATGTAGAGCTTTCCGTTCTCGACGGTAAATTCCATATCCTGCATATCGCGGTAATGCTTCTCGAGTTTCTCGCGGACGCGGTTAAGCTGCTGGTAGACCTTCGGCATCATCTTGGAGAGCTCGTCCAGATGCATCGGCGTGCGGATGCCAGCCACCACATCCTCACCCTGTGCATTCAAGAGGAAGTCGCCAAAGAATGTCTTTTCGCCGGTGGAGGGGTCGCGCGTGAAGCAGACGCCGGTGCCGGAGTCGTCCCCTGTATTGCCAAAGACCATTTGCACAACATTGGCTGCGGTTCCCAAAAGCCCCTCAATCTTCTCAACACGGCGATAGGTGATGGCCTTTTCGCCCATCCAGGATTCAAAGACGGCCCCGATTGCTCCCCAGAGCTGCTCAATGGGATCTTCCGGAAAAGCGCGGCCTGTCTTTTGCTTGAAATAGGTCTTGTATTCGCCGATCAGTTCGCGCCAGCCGTCGGCC
>JAJXZD010000145.1 GCA_021780215.1 Acidobacteriota bacterium | reverse complement strand
GCGCTCCGTGGTCTGGAGCGCCGCTTTCTTTTCAGCCCCCACTCAGACGGGAATGGCTGGGGATGCCGTCAGGCGCGCCACCAGAAATTCCATCGTCGCGCGTGGATTCGGATTGGCGGATTTCAACTGCGAATCGGCCGCGGCGAGGGCAATGAGACCGGCGAGAAGCTCCTGCCGGGGAATGCGGTGCGCGTTGCGGAGAGTGGCTTCGGCTTCCTCCGGGCGCATGCCGAGCTGGCGGGCGGCCTGAAATCCGGAAGTGCGCGCGGGCAGGTCGCGGGCTTCGATCAATTTGCGATAGCGCCATGCGAGCGCGCCGACAATTCCGGCGGGTTGCTCGCCATCGCGAAGCAGGCGGTCAAGAAACACCAGCGCGGCGGCACGCTGGCGGCCGGCCAGCATGTCCGCGAGCTGCCAGACGGTGTTGCGCCGCGCGTCGGCCACCAGCGCCTCGACGTCCGCTTTGGTGATCCTTCCTCCGGCCGGCCCGTTCAGGGCATAGGCAGCGAGCTTCTCGACCTCCATATGCATCCGCGCGGGCTCACCATTGAGGATTTCCGCCAGCAGGGCGGCAACCTCGCGATCAATGTCGGCGCCGGCGTCGCGGGCCATCTTCGCCACCAGCACCGCCGCGGATTCCGGGCCGATGGCGAGCTCCGCTACAAGCGCCTTCTGGCTGAGCAGCTTGTAGAATTTCTGGCGCTTGTCGAGCGTTCGCGCCTCGAGGACCAGCACGGTAAACGGAGAGGGCGATTCCAGATAGGCTTCCAGCGCGGCCACAATTTCCGCGCGCGCCTCATCGCCCAGTTTTTCGACCGATTCGGCATCCTCGGCCAGAATCACCTGCCGCGACGCTAGCATCGGCAGCGTCCGGGCGCTCCCTAAAATTGCATCCCAGCCATCCTCGCGCGTGGAGACGCGGCGCACCGCCCAATCCCGCGAGGCCTCGGGAACCGAAGCCTCGATAATGGCGGAGCGGCAGAGATCTCGCAGGTAGGCATCCTCGCCCAGGAGGACAATGGCCGCAACGGACTTGCCGCGCGCAAGGCGTTCGGCCAGAGATTCAGGAGCGATTTCGGGCATGGCCTACGCTTTCTCGCGCTCTCCCGGAGCGCCGCTCCCGACCTCTTTCGACGGCCCCTTGAAATCGGCTTGTGCTAGGCGCATCAGAACTCCTCGACGACGTTGGCCACGATGTGCGAGGCCAGATCGCGGGCCATGCGTTCGAGCGCGGGGTCCGACTGCTCGAAAAAAGCGTTCACGTCCGCCGAAATCTGATACTCGCCGCGAAAGACCATGTCGTTCGCCTGATAGACAGGCTTCTGCGTCTTGGCGTCCACCAGGGAAAGCTTTGTGTGCACGGTGACAATCATGGTGGTGACCTCACCAGTGTTCGCGTTAAAGAGCACCGGGCTGGTATCAATCGAGAGGACCTCGCCGTGAAGCACGGCGTCCGCCGAGGAGACGTCCTGCACCACATGGTATTTTGTGCGGCTGATAAACTCGCGAATCACCGCGGCGGTGAAGCGCTGCTCGATGCGATAGCGGGTCGTGTCGTTCTTGAACATGGGGATGGCAATCGTTTTCCACCCCTCCGGCAGATTCGACGCTCGGCCCGCGACATGGTACCCGCATCCGGACACCACCAAGACGGCGGCGAGCAAAGCCAGGATAAGTGCCGCGCGGCCCCGGCTTTCGGGGCTGGACAACTCACTTCGCAATGCATTCCTCCGCGATCCGTACCGCATTGGTGGCGGCCAGGCGCAGATTGTCCGCCGCGCCCCACAGCCAAACGCCGCCCGCCGTGCCCGACCGGGCTTCAAGTCGCGCAAGATGGATTTCGGTCTCGCCGGCAACGCTGACGCTGCTCGGCGCGACTTCCCCCTGCGCGGCGATCCGCACGCCAAAGCTGGCGAGCGAAACCTCGATTCGCCGGGCAAGTTCATCCGTCAGCGGGGCAGCGAGTTCCGCGTAGGCGGCAAAAGCATATCCGTAAAATACGGGCGCTTGCACCAACTGGATCGCCGGGACGGGCGCGCGCCCCGCCAGGCAGCGAGAAGCATCGCGCTCCATCGCAGCGCGCGCGTCGGCCAAGCGCCGCTGGCTGTCTTTTCCATACTGCGCCAGAAGGTTGAAGGCAACCTGCGCGTCAAAAACCGAGCGGGAAATTTCCCGGAACGAAAGCAAGCCCGCCGCCTGGCCCTCCAGCTCGTCGACGCCCTCCTGGCCGCTTTCGGAGACGGGAGGAAAAAGCAGCAGGGCCAACGGCCGCACCGAAATCGGTTGGAGCGCAAGCGCCAGGGTGCAGGCGATGATCACCGCCGCCGGAGGGGAAATGTACACGATGGGCGAACTTTGGCCATCGGCGCGGGCTGCGAGCGGAGGCAGCATTGAATCAAGCGCCGGAATGCGAACCATCGCCGAGGTGTCCGCGAAAAGAGCCCCGGAGAGATCAATCACGTCCGCGCCAGCGTTGCGCGCCGCGGCCCAGTTCTGCTCGGTTTCAGCGGGCGGCCCAGCAAAGAAGGCCAGCCGCGCCCCTTCGAAGCTCTCCGGCGTGAGCGCGCGGAAAAAGGCCGGTTCGCCGGCGGCTTCGGTAAGCGTGCCGGGCAGGATGCTGGCGTCGAGCAGGACGATGTCGCCGGCGGGAAAATGGCGGTCTTTGAGCACATGGCTCAGTTCCTTGCCGAGAAGCGAGGAGGCGCCCACCAGGGCGATATGGGAGACGGTTCGGGGCGCTGCGGACATGGCTCAGGCGTGGCGCGAGATGGTGCGGTGCCGGACGGCGCGGACCAACTGCAGCCCCATGCCATGAATCAGATATGCACTGGCGATAAACAGGAGCGTATAGCGCGAGAAGAACCAGATTGCGCCCACCAATGCCGCCAGAAGGACAACGGACAACGACGGCCAGCGCCGGGTCCACGGGAGGTCCTTGAAGCTGTAGTGGCGGATAGTGCTGGACATCAAAATCCCCAGAACCAGAACGAGCAGAAGCCACAGCACGGAGAAACGCGAGTCGGAAATCGGAATGCCGAAGCAATAGTGGACCGTCGCCGCGATCATCCCGGCCGCCGCGGGCGTGGGCATTCCGGCAAAGTAGCGGCTGCCGCCGGGGGCCATGCCCTGGATATTGAAGCGCGCCAGCCGCCAAGCGCAGCAGCCCAGAAAAAAGAAGCCGATCAGCCAGCCGAGT
>JAJXZD010000115.1 GCA_021780215.1 Acidobacteriota bacterium | reverse complement strand
CGAGGAGAGCGAACGCCTGCGCCGCCTGCGTGACCGGCTGAAAAGCGCCATCCTCGAACGCCTGGATGGCGTGGTGCTCAACGGCTCATTCGAGCACCGCCTGCCGAACAACCTGCACGTCAGCTTTCCCGGCGTCGAGAGCGATGCCCTGCTCATGGGGATCAACGACGTAGCTGTATCGAGCGGCTCCGCGTGTACCTCGGCCACCATCGAGCCAAGCCACGTGCTCCTCGCCATGGGCGTCGAAGAGGAACTGGCGCACAGCTCGATCCGCTTCGGCCTCGGCCGCTTCAACACCGAGGAAGAAGTAGACTACGTCGCCGGCCGCGTCGCCGAGACTGTCCGGCGCCTTCGCGAGCTCCACTCCCTGCGCGACCCGCGTCCGGCACGCGCTGCTCGCTAGCTCCGGCTTTTATTCCTTCACCGATTCGATTACGCACATCGGGGATCGCGTGCGCACCACGCGGGCGAGCCGCAGGCCCGCTTGGGCCAGCAGGGCCGCAAATTCGGCTTCCGTGCGCTCCCGCCCCCCGGACATCAGCAGCATCTCGAGATCAATCCATTTGCCCATGTCCGGCTCGTTGCCGGGATGCAGCACCAGCTCGAGCAAAATCACTTTGCCGTGCGGGCGGCACATGGCCGCGGCGCAATTCTTCAGGATGGTGACGGCGTGGGCGTCGTCCCAATCGTGCACAATGGACTTCATCACGTAGGTGTCCGCCGCGGGCACGCCCTCGAAGAAATTCCCCGCCGCAATAGTGCAGCGCGATTCCAGCCCATACGACTCGATGTGCGCCTTGGCGCCGGCCGCCACGTGCGGCATGTCGCAGAGAATTCCGCGCAGTCCATAATGCTTCCGAAGAATGGCGGTCAGCAGATAGCCGTGCCCTCCGCCGATGTCGGCGAGCGTGCCCGCCCCGCTGAAATCGTAGGCTTCGAGCACCGACGGCGTGTACTGCGCGCTGAATCCGGTCATCGCGGCGTTGAAGATTTCGCTCTCGGCGGGATTGTGCCGGAAATAGTCGAAGGCGTCGTGGCCGGTGACCTTCTGGATGGCGGGCGCGCCGGTCTCCCCGGCGTGCAGCGTCTCCGCGAACACGCGCAGATGGAGCGGGTTCGCCAGCCACAGGGCGATGTCGCGGACCGAGCCGCGCACCTCGGCGCTCAGCAGTTCGGAAGAGGGTGTGTTGACGAAAACCCGGGGTTCAATCTCGGCGAAGACGCCCACGCTTGCGAGCGCCCGCAGCATGCGGTGCAGCGCATCCTCCTTCACCCCGCCGGCCCGCCGGGCCAACTCGGTCACACTGGCCGGACCGCTCGACAGCAAATCCGCGATCCGCAACCGCGCCACCGCGTGCAGGCACGCCGCCGGCATATATCCGGTCGCCAGCTCGAAGAGTCGCGCGGTAATCTCGGAATAGGATGGGTCGTGCGGAGAAGCGCTGGCCATGGCTCCTCGTCTGCTCGGAAGAATCACCAGAATTCAGCTACATCTTAGTACACTCGGGCGGCGGCTGCAAAGTTCTGGTAAAATTAACCGAGAACAGCAAGCATTCCAGGGGGTACGAAAAGGCCATGCCCATCTTCGAATACATCTGCGACGATTGCGGCGAGCACTACGAACGCATTGTGAGAAACGAGAACTCGGCGGTCACCTGCCCGAAATGCGCAAGCGCCCGGCGCACCATTCAGCTTTCGGTGTTCGCTGCCCCAGCCGGCGGCAGGACGTCCAGCGGTCCATCTTCCTCCGGCAACGGAGGCGGATGCTGCGGCGGCGCTTGCGGCTGCCACTAATCCACTCGTACGCAAAGAAATCCTTGTGGGCGGCGCTTTCCGGGTGTAAGTAACCGGGCGCAAGGTTGTGTCCGGCTTCGGCCGGGCACCGAAGGGAAACAATGCGCCCCAAGCTCTTTCTGCCATTTCTCGGAATTGCCACCCTTCTCGGATCGGTCGCGTTCATTGGCACGGCCCATGAATCCCGCCTGGAGCGAAACGCCTATCAGGTCCCCGATTGCGCCCGCCAATGCCTGTACGGGTTCGTGGACCAATATTTAAAAGCTCTCGTAGACAGGGACCCCTCAAGACTGCTTTGGGCCAAGTTCGTAAGGTTCACCGAGAACAACGTCTCTTTGCAGGTGGGGGACGGCCTCTGGGGCACGGTGAGCGGCCTCGGCCCCGAGGACGCGCGCGCCGCCGACCCCTCGACCGGCGAGGTTGCCTACTTTGGCGTGGTTGAGGAAAATGGCAGCCCCGGATATATGGCGCTGCGCCTGAAAATCGAGGACCACAAAATCTCAGAGGTCGAAACGCTGATTGATCGCCCGGGCAACGGCCCCGGGCCGTTCGGCAATCCGGCGGCGATGGCACCCGTCGCGGTGCTAGCGCAGGATGTTCCCCCGGCCGAGCGCCGCCCGCGCGCGAGGATGATCGCGCTCGCCGACGGCTACTTCAATACCTTGCAGCTGAACGACGGCCAGATCTTCACCTCCTTTTCCCCCGATTGCAGCCGTCGCGAAAACGGCGTCTGGACCGCCAACGACCCGCACCCCGATCCGAAATCGCCCCAGTACAAATACGGGAAATACTCCTGCGAGGCCGGATTCAAACTCGGCAATTATCGCTGGGACGACCGCCTGCGCGACCGCCGCTTCCCTCTGGTGGATGAAGAAAAGGGCCTGGTGCTCGCCGCCGCCTTCATTGACCACTCCGCCCACTTGCAGACCTTTACGACGACGGACGGCATTACCCACCAATCCCCGATCAAATCGCCGCATTCCTTCTGCGCGATGGAGATCTTCAAGATTCTGGATGGCCGCATCCGCCACGCGGAGGCTGTTTTCATCACCGTGCCCTACCACATGCCTTCACCCTTCAATCATGGCGGAGAACGGACATGAGCAAGATCACCTACCACATCGTCCAGCACGACGGCGGCTGGGCCTACCGCGCCGATGAGACCTTCTCCGAGACTTTTGCATCCCATGAGGATGCCCGCCAGGCGGCGGAGCGCGCGGCGCGCGAGCAGGCGCTGCCCGGTGAGCCCACGGTGATCTCGTACGAGGATAAGCAGGGCCACTGGCACCAGGAGCGCGCCGCCGGGGATGATCGGCCGGAACCGGAGGTCGAGGGCTGAGCATTGCCGCCCGCTCACGGGGTAGACTTCGGGGGTTCCATGACAAGACAACACCGGAGTTCCCAATGAAAGTCATGACCCG
>JAJXZD010000195.1 GCA_021780215.1 Acidobacteriota bacterium | reverse complement strand
TTGCCCCGATAATAAGCGCCACGTCGGTTTGGGACATCTCGGAGTTGATGTCGTCCATCTCGCGCAGCCGGTCGTACGGAATGTCCGCTTCGGCCAGCAGGACGTTCATGTGTCCAGGCATGCGCCCGGCCACCGGATGGATTCCGAAGGTAACGTCCACGCCCTTCTTGGTGAGGATGTCGAAAAGCTCGCGGACCTTGTGCTGGGCCTGGGCCACGGCCATCCCGTATCCCGGCACCACCACGACTTTGCTGGCGGCGGCCAGAATCCCGGCGGCCTCTTCCGGCGTGGCGCTCCGAACGGTCCGCTGCTCGGTTGCCGCCGCGGCCGACGCCTGCACCTGTCCGAAGGCTCCGAACATCACGTTGCTGAACGAGCGATTCATGGCCTTGCACATGATCACCGAAAGAATGAAGCCCGAGGAGCCATCCAGCGCACCGGCAACCACCAGCACTTTGCTGTTCAGCACGAAGCCCAGCAGCGCGGCGGAAAAACCGGCGTAGGAGTTCAACAGCGAAATGACTGTCGGCATGTCGGCCCCGCCAATCGGCGTGACCAGCAGCACTCCGAAAAACAGCGACACCACCACCATGATCGGGAAGAGAAACGGCTGCTCCGGGTTCACCACCAGCGCGGCCGCCAGCAGGATCGCGGCGCCGAGAACCGACAGGCTGACAAAGTTCTGTCCCTTATAGACGATCGGCCGCTGCGGCAAAATCTCTTGCAGCTTGCCGGCGGCAATCAGGCTGCCGGTAAAAGTCAGCGATCCGATGATCACTTCCAGCCCGATTTCCGCCATGCCGAAGCGCGAAATGTGCGGAATCCCCACATAGTACTCAGCGATTCCGATCATGGCCGCGGAAAGGGCGCCGAAAGCGTGGCTCAGTGCGGTCCGCTGGGGGACGGCCGTCATCTTCACCATGCCGAGGGGAATGCCTATGCCTGCGCCAATAATCAGCGCGACGATGATCCACTTGTACTGGACCACCTCGGGATTAAAGAGCGTGGCTCCGACGGCTAATGCCGCGGCAACCTCACCGGCCAGCACGCCGCGCCGCGCCGAGGCCGGCGAGCTCAGCCACTTGATCGCCAATATGAAAAGGACGACGGCGACAATATAGGTCCCATCAATCAGTTGCAGGGTCTCGGGTGTGCTCATGATTTTTTGGCTTTGCCGGTTTTGAACATGCGCAGCATGCGGTCGGTGATGAAAAATCCACCCACCATGTTGCTGAAAGAAGCGGCCACCGCAATCAGTCCGAGGATCACGGAAAGCCTGGTTTCATGCCGTCCGGCGATGATGATCGCGGCCACCACCACGATGGCGTCGAGGGCGTTCGTCAGCGACATCAAGGGCGTGTGCAGGAGCGGCGAGACGCGCTTGATCAGCTCGAACCCGACGAAGCCTGCGAGGATAAAAACGTACAGATTGGAAAGAAATCCCGAGGGCACGATCTCCTCCTTACTGCTTCGCCGCCAGCGGCGGCATGGCAAAGAACTCGCGTACCCGCGCCTGCACCACTTCCCCACCCTGGGTCAGCAGCGTTTCGCGGGTGATCTCATCTTCCAGGTTGAGCTGTAGCTTCCCTTGCTTCACCAGATGCTGCAGATACGTGGTGACGTTCCGGGCGTACATCTGGCTGGCGTGGTAGGGGACCGTGCTCGCCAGGTTAATCTGCCCAATGATGGTGACGCCGCTGTCCACCACCGTCTCCGTCGCCCGCGTCAGCTCGCAGTTCCCGCCGCGCTCGGCGGCCAGGTCCACAATCACCGATCCCGGAGCCATGCCGCGAGCCATCTCGGCGGTCACTAGAATGGGAGCTTTCTTTCCCGGAACAACCGCCGTGGTGATCACCACGTCGCTCTCCGCAATCACCTTGCCCAGCAGCTCGCGTTGCCGGGCGTAGAACGTATCGTCCTGCGCCGTCGCATAGCCGCGGGCGTCCTGCGCCCCTTGCGCCTCGAGCGGAAGCTCCACAAACCGGGCGCCCAGGCTTTGCACCTGCTCCTTCACCACGGGCCGCAAGTCGTATCCGGACACCACCGCGCCCAGCCTCCGCGCCGCGGCAATGGCCTGCAAACCCGCCACGCCCGCTCCGATAATCAGGACCCGCGCCGGGGTGATGGTCCCCGCCGCTGTTGTCAGCATCGGGAATAGGCGCGGCAGCACGTTTGCCGCCAGCACCACGGCCTTGTAACCGCAAACCGTGCCCATGGAGGAGAGTGCGTCCATGCTCTGGGCGCGCGTGCTGCGCGGCATCATCTCCACCGAGAGCGCGGTGACGCCTGTCCGGGCAATTTCCTGCACCACTTCCTTCGAGCCCAGCGGCCGCAGAAAACCGACCAATACCTGCCCGGGGCGCATGAGCGGGATGTCGGCCTTCCCTGTCCTGTCGTTCGACCCGTAGCACAGCACCTGCGCGACGATGTCCGCTGTTGCGAACACCGCGGCGCGGTCCGGAAGAATCTTCGCGCCCTTGGCGGCAAACTCAGAGTCGGGATACCCCGCCTCAGCGCCCGCCCCCTTCTCGATAACAACTTCCAGCCCGGCCTTCGCTAGATTCGGAAGCACTGCGGGCACCAAGCTGACCCGCCGCTCTCCCGGAAAGCTTTCCTTGGGGACCCCGACAATCACTGGAATTTCCCCCTTCTCGTTCTCGCCGCCGGTAAAGTTTGCTTTCCCACGCCGGAGGCTATTCCGTCACCGGCCGCCGCGCCGGATTGCGCTCAGCGGCTTTCCTAACGTCGCTGCCAAGCTGCCCATTTTATACTCGCCAGTCTACAAGTCCAGTGGAACTCTCGGGCAATTTGAGGACATGGACCCGGGCGACTTTCCATAGTGCCAGGGTATGGCGCGCGGCGCCTCACCAAAGGGGCCCAATCTATACTTTCCCTTCCCGTCTCTCGATCGTGCTTGCGAATCTTCCCGCGCTGATGTTACCTTGCAGAGTTTCCAGTTCCGCCAACCAGGGGGGAGAACTCATATATGTCAAAATCCATCTATATCCGAGCGCTTCATGCGGAGGACCTGGCAGCCATTGTGGACATCGAGGATCGCACCACTGGCATTGCCCGGCCTGAATACTGGAAGGAACGAATCGAATTGTCCGAATCGGTGCGGCCGCACTGGGCCTCGCTGATCGCGGAATTGGACAACCGGGTTGTGGGATTCCTGTTCGGAAAGAGGGGCGAGCTGGAATTCGGCCTCCCCGGAACGATCGCCTGGATCGAGATCATCGGTGTCCACCCGGCATATCGCCACAAGGGCGTGGCCCGGGAACTCGTCGAGCAGTTCACGTCCTCTGCCGGCGATCACGGAATCAAGAACATCTTCACCTTGGTAAGCAAGGACAACAAGGAAATGGAAAATTTCTTTGCCAAGGTCGGATTCGCCGAAGGAAAGCTGGTTCACTTCCAGAAGATCTAAGGGACGACCGCACAGCGGAGGCGGGAGGCGGATCCTGCGCCCACCCCGCGGACGCGTTCTAAAACTGCTCCCCGTTCCCTATAAGGCAAACCGGATTCCCCCGTCCTTGATTCGCTCGGGCCGGCGCGGGACCATGAATCGAGAGCTGCGCCCATGCCCCGATTCCTGATCCATCATGCCGGAGAAAGCCCCCGCGTATTCGAACTGGTTGGGGAACGCCCTGTTTCCGTCGGCCGCGCCAAGGCGTGCACGATTGTGCTCGACAACTTCAGCGTTTCGCGGCAGCACGCCATTGTGCGTTCCACTCCGGATGGCCAGTGGCAGATCATTGACCGCTCCAGCGTCAACGGCGTGAAGGTCAACGGCAAGATGGTCCAGGAAGCGACGCTGCGCGCAAACGACGAAATCCTGCTGGGCGAATACCGTCTGCGCTTCTTCGAGGATAGCTCGCCTCGGGAAATGGTCACCTACGGGACTCCCCAGCTTCCGCCGCGTTTCGCGAAAGTGCTTACCGAAGCCGCATACTCAGGCTCCTTCCTGCCCGTCCAGCCGGTGGGAAATGTGACCGCGGGCGGGTCGGACCACTCCGCTGGGGCGGCCAACCGCTTGCACGCGCTCGAACAGGAGAACCGCCTGCTTACCCTGCTCTACCGCGTGAGCCGCGCCCTCGGCGAGCCCATCACGGTGGAAGAAGTCACGCAGCGCATCGTGGATCTTGTGCTGGAAATTGACGGAGTAGAGCGCGGCTACGCCATGCTGCTCGACGCGCAATCCACGGACCGCGACAGCCTTTCCCGCGGCGAATATGCATTCGAGCCGGCCATCATTCGTTACCGGCCGGGCGCCAGCTCGTCCCCGAACATGCCGCGCCTGGCGATCTCCCGCAGCATCATCCGCCAGGTGCTGCAAGGCGGGCTGCCGCTCCTGATCAGCGACCCGCAAGCGGACCCGCGCTTCTCGGCCAGCGCGAGCGTGGCCGCCGCGGGAATCCAGTCCGCCATGTGCGCTCCTCTCGGGACGAAGGACCGCTGCTTCGGCCTGCTCTACGTGGACAATATTTCGCGCCGCGGCATGTTCACCGTCGAGCAGCTCAACGTCTTCGCGGTGATCGCGTCGCAGGCGGGACTTGCCGTGGCCCGGGCGCGGGCACACAGTCATACCGCGGAGCAGCTTGCGCCCTCCTCCGCGCTGGAATAGCCTGCTCCGCTGAAAATCGCGGCGAATTGCCTTCCACGAATTTCCACCGCCACCGCAATCGCCCCGCATGCTTACATCGCCACATCGCGCACGTGCGTCGCGAGGAACCACCGGTTGCCAAAGGGATCGCGCACGCCCGCGCTGCGGTCGCCGTAGGGCTGGTCGGCGGGAGGCTGAATGGACTCGGCCCCCGCCCGCAGCGCTTGCGCATAAATTGCATCAGTGTCCGGGACGTACAGATGCAGCGTGCCCGGCATCGGCTGATGGGGCCCGTGCGCGTCACCCATGCTGATGATCGAGTCGCCGATACGGATTTGTGCGTGCAGGATCGGGCCACCGGGTGGCTGAGCGCGATAAACCTCCGCGCCGCTGAAAGCTCTCTCGAGAAACTCAATGACCGGCGCGGAATGCTCGGGGTTCAAATGCCAGGTCACGCTGTGAAACTTCGCGAAAATCTCGTTCCCGGCGGCCGGCGCAAAAATGTCCAGCTTGTTGCCGGCAGGATCGGTGACCGTTCCGCCGCGGACGCCGTATTCACGGTCGGCAACCGGCTCGAGCGGCGTCGCACCGGCGGCAATGGCGTCGTGGTAGACCAAGTCCGGGTCGCTGACGCGAATCAGCAGCGTCATCGGCATCGCCGGATATTGTGGGTTGGCCTCGGCAACCTCGGCCATCGAGTCGCCGATCTTCACCTCAGCGTGTATGATCGTGTCGCTTCCGGGGCGTTGCGCGCGGAATTTCTCCTCCGCGCCGAACGCCTGCTTGGCGAATTCAATCCATCGCGCTGCGCCGGAAATGACCAAATACGGCGTTACGGTGCGAAATCCCTCGCGAATATAGCGTGCGGCCCCCTCCGGCGCTGTGCCCATGGGTTGTCTCCCTTCTACCTTCTTCGAACCAGTATAGATTCAAGGAGTACGCAAAAGGCCGCCCTCGTGGATCATTCGACGGCGCGGGCA
The DNA here is from genome assembly GCA_021780215.1 of Acidobacteriota bacterium. GTDB lineage: Bacteria > Acidobacteriota > Terriglobia > Acidiferrales > UBA7541 > Palsa-295. Next base: position 7,221 of record JAJXZD010000195.1, on the reverse strand, counting down.
ACCGGCTCGGGCGATTCCGGCGCGGCCGGAGCAGGCCCAAGCAGCTCCGCCAGCAGGATGCCGGCGAGAATCAGTGCGGCTCCGGCCAGTGTTCGCGCGCCAAAATACTCCCGCCCCAGCAGGCGCGAGGTGATCGCCGCAAACACCGGCTCGAGGCTGATGAGAATTGCAGTATGCGAGGGCGACGTATGCTGCTGCGCCCAGGTCTGAAAAGAGAATCCGACGACGGTCGAGCCAATGGACGTGATCAGCACGGCGGAAATCACCGTCCCGCTCCAGACGAGCCGGGGCCGCTCCCAGCCGGCTGCGGCGACGGCCGGCAGCAGGGCCGCTGAAAGAAACGCAGTCGTCGCCACCTGCATGAAGGCCAGCTCGCCGACGGAATGGCGTTGGACGTAACGGCCGATGAAAATAATGTGCAGCGCGAACATGATTGCGCAGCCGAAAACAATAGGGTCGCCGCGGTTCAGGCCGCGAAGCCCGCCGGGAGGCACCGACAGGAAATAAAGCCCCACGAACGCCGCGCCCACCCCCGCCCAGACCCCCGCGCGGATGCGCTGCCGCGCGAATAGCGCCAGCAGAAGCGGCACAAGCACCACGCACGAGCCGGTGATGAAGGCCGCCTTGGCGGGCGTTGTGAATTTCAAGCCTGCGGTCTGGAACAAGTAACCGCCGAACATGAACACGCCAATCTGAGCCCCCGACCACAGCGCCCGCGCATTGGACCGCCGCAAAGGCCGCCAGAAAATCGCCGCCATCACGACGGCCGCCAGGCTGAAGCGCACCGCGATATACGCGAAAACGGATATATCGGAGAGCGCGTCCTTGACCACGACAAACGTCGCGCCCCAGATGAGCGAGGCAAATCCCAGCGCGAGGTCCGCGCGCACGCGCTGGCTCAGCATGAATGTGTACCCGGCTTCATGTCCGCGAGTGTAGGCGGCGAAGGGCGCGGCGGCAAGACGCGCGCTGGCGTCAGCGATCGAGGCCGGCCAGCGAGAGGGCGATGAGGAAAAGCCGTTTGAGGCCCAGTTCGCGCCCCGTGGGATCGTACCATTCGTTCAGCGTGTGTGCGCCGCCTCCTCGCCCGCCCCCGCCAAGGGCCATCGCAGGAATGCCCAGCGAGAGCGGAAGATTCGCGTCGGTCGAGCTGCGCTCGATGTGCGAACGATTGCCAAGAAAGCGGTCCACGTCGCGGACCGCAGCCAGAAGAGGCGAGTCGGCGGGAAGCTTCCCTGCGGGCCGCACTCCGAGGGATACGAAGGACAGCTTGAGAGCGTCGCCCGGAGCGTCGAAAGCGGCTTCCTCGTCCCGGAGGCCGTCCTGCATGGCCTGCCGCAGAGCCGTTTCCATCTTGCCGGCCTCTGCCTCGCTCTCCGAGCGCAAGTCTACCTTCACTGCGGCGCGAGCGGGAATCGAGTTCACCGAGGTGCCGCCCTCGATAGTGCCAAAATTGTAGGTGCTGCGGACGCTCAAGGAAAGCCGCATGGAAGTGAAGCGTACGATGCCGCGGGCGATCGCCGATATTGGGTTAGGAATGCCGAAGTCGGACCAGCTGTGTCCCCCTGGCCCCGTCACAACCGCTTCAATCCGGCGCGAGGCGATGCCCTGCGTGGTGATGAATTCGGTGGAGGGGCCATCCACCGCGATCACCGCGGCGAGGTGCGAGCCAAATTCATTCACCAGCGCGCGCATCCCACGCAAATTTCCCTCGCCTTCTTCCCCCACATCTCCGGCAAGCACGATCGTCTTCCGGGTGCGAATGTCCGACTCCGCAATGGCCCGCGCCAGCCCGGCGAGCGCGCCCAGCCCCGCGCCGTTGTCCGAAATTCCCGGGGCCAGCAGACGCGTTCCCTCGCGTTTCACGCGGACGTCCGTCCCGCCGGAAAACACCGTGTCGAGGTGTGCCGCCAGCAGGATAACGGAATCCGGATCAGAGCCGGGGCGTTCGGCAATTACGTTCCCGGAGGAATCCGTGCGAGTCTGAAAGCCATTGGCAGCGAAGATTTCCCGCAAGGCCTCGGCGCGCCGCGTTTCGGCGAATTCGGGCGCGGGAATCTCGGTGAGCCGGACCTGCTGGCTGGTAACCCATTCGGCGGAGGAGTCAATCCAGGTCAGCGCGCGGCCGCACCGCGGGTCTTCGACAATTTTGTCGAGAGAGTTTTCCGTGGCGCGCGCGGAGAAGGCAGCCATGCAGATCACGATACAGCAGATGCGAGCCAGATTCACGGGAACTGTCGCCGCATCCTACCGCCAATCATCCAGGATGTACACCCCGGCGCGATTGTATCCCGAGGAAGGTCCGCCCGCTTCCATCGCCACGCCCTGCATCTCGGTACGGAAGCCTCGCGCAATCATCTGCTGAAACGCCTCGCGACGGGCCAGGTTCACTCCCGTGGTAATCTTGCGCGCGCCTGCCGAGGCCGCGAACACCTCCACGGCATGGAGCAGGCGGGAGAAGGCGTCCGGCGCTTGCGGCCCGGACCGCACGGCAGCGAACTTCACATAGCAGACGCCCGCACCGGCTTCCGTCCCTGTGCCGGAGTGGCAAACCGCGAAGGCTTCGAGCTTTGCCCCTCCCGCCAGCAAAATCGTCTCGCCCAGATGCTGCGTTGCAACGGAGCGAATTTCGCGCTGCACGTCCAGGCCGCTGTAGATGGAATCCGTCACTTCGCGGCACGCGGCAAGGAGTTCCGTCTGGCTCGCCACATCGGCTTTGCTGTAGCGGATGGCACCGAAGTCCTCTTTTCCGGCCGATTCCGCCACCGTCTTCCCCATCACGGCTACAAGATCCCGGGGCCAGAAGCCAAATTTCCGGTAGAGCGCGACGTGCTTGGGGCTCTGTGCGAAGGTGTACAGACCGAGGTGGCTCGAGCCCCAGCGGCGAAAGATATCCATCGTTGGGACAAGCAGCCGCTGGGCCACACCACGATTCCAATACGCAGGAGTGACCGTTAGAGGCCCAAAGAATCCGAAGCTGCCCCAGTGGGTCGCGAAATTCGAGCCAATCAACGCCTCTTCGTGCTCGGCGGCCACCGCGCAGGTCGGGTCCGCGGTCCACCGTGTCCTGGCATAGTCGGAGGTGGCGGGCCGGTTCGGATCATCCGCGGGCAGGTTCAGAAACGTTGCAAACGCGAGGCGAATGATGCGAGCGGCCTCCTCCAGATCGCCCTCGGCAAGCGGGCGGATGCGTATTTCGCCTTCCTGCAAGGGAGTCGCCATGAGCCTATTAGACCGTTGAAGCCTCCGCGGAGCAAGTGCATCGAGGTCGCCCGCCCATTTGGCTCCGACTCGCGGCAGATGCCTTCCCCGGGTGCCGGCCGCAGCGCCGAGCGCGCGCTGGTCCAGCGGGCCCTCGTATGCTATATACTCGCGGCGTCAAGCAATGCGGACGGGGCTTCTCGGAAAAACGCGCGGGTATCGAGTCCCGCTGCGACGCAAGAGGAGGCCACATGAGCGTCGAAACAAAGCGGGGAATCGTGGTTGCCGGGCGGGAGATGCCGGAATTCCGGCGCATCGGCGTGGAGCCGCTGACGGGCGCGTGCGGAGCCGAGATCACGGGTGTGGACTTACGCAGTCCGCTCAGCGAGGACGTGCTGCACGAAGTGATGGCCGCCTTCGAACATTTCCTCATAATCCTGTTCCGCGACCAGGACATCAGCAACGAACAGCATCGCGCATTTTCGCGCTATTTCGGCGAGCTGACGGAATTGCCGCAGGCGCCGACCTATGGCGGCTACACCGACATGCAGGAAGTCCGCCGCGAGGCGCACGAGCCGGTCACCGTCGTCCCCTTCACGAAATTTCACACCGACAGCCCGTTTCTCGAGCGGCCTCCGCTCTGCATGGTGATGCGCGCCCTGGACGCGCCGAAATACGGAGGCGACACAGCCTTCGCGAACATGTACCTGGCCTATGAGGAATTGTCCGACGGATTCAAGGAGACGCTCTCCCGGTTGCGCGTCGTCTATTCCGGGCGCGACATCTGGTCAAAGAACGCCAAGCTCGACAAGGACAAGCAACTGCGCCTGCGAGAATCGCATAGCTTTACCGAGGAGCAGCTTGAGAGCGTGCATCCCGCCGTACGCAGCCATCCGCGCACCGGCCGCAAGGCCCTCTTCGTCACCCCTTCGTATTTCAAGCGCTTCGAGGGTTGGAATGAGGAGGATAGCCGGGGACTTCTCGATCACTTGGCACACCTTCCGCACAAACTCCAATACCAGTGCCGCGTCCGCTGGAAACCCAACACGCTCATCGTGTGGGACAACCGTTTCCTGCAGCATTGCGGCATCCATGACTACAAAGACGAGCGGCGCCACCTGGTCCGTACGACCATTATCGGTGAGCGGCCGATCTAGCCCCGAGGCTTCCGGGGGGGCGCGGAAGCCAACGAATCCTCCGGGTCGGGATAATTCAGAGAAACCAGGTAGAGCCCCTCGGAAGGGGCTGCGGGGCCGGAACGCGCGCGGTCACGCGCCTCGAGCAGAGGGCGGATGTCCGCGGCGGAAAGTCTCCCCTTCCCCACATCGAGAAGTGTTCCCACCATCTTGCGGACCATGTAGCGCAAAAACGATCGGCCACGAACAACATATGCAATCTCGGGCCGGTCCGGCGAATGGGAAATCTGCGAGGAGCAGATGACGCGGGCCATGCTGCGGTCGCTGTTGTCCTCGTCATCTCCCGAGGACGCGGAAAACGTCGTGAAATCATGCTCGCCCTCGAATTCGCGCGCCGCGGCCTCCATCGCCGGCTCATCCAGAGGCCAGGGATAATGCAGCGCCCGGCGGTATTCGAACGGCGGCAAAACGCCGCCGCGATAAATTCGGTACCGATAGGTTTTCCCTCGTGCTTGCCAGCGAGCGTGAAAATCCGGTCCCACTTCTTCTGCTTCGATGATGCGGATTGTCGGAGGCAAAAGGGCGTTCAAGGCCCGCTGCATCTCCGCGGCAGGATGTGTGGAGCGCGTTCTGAAATGCGCCACCTGTCCCAAGGCATGCACTCCCGCATCCGTCCGGCTGGCGCCATGGACCACGATTTTTTCCTGCGCGATCTGCGACGCCACCTCGTTGAGCGTGCCTTGGATGGTGGCCACGCCTGGTTGCACCTGCCAGCCGTGAAATGCAGCGCCGTCGTACGCGATGGTGAGCTTGATGGTTCTCATCTGAATGGGAAATTATCGCACGGAGGACGGATTCCAGGCGATGCGCCTCTGGCGAGCGGGATTATGATGCGAAGGAAACAGGCGGAGGAGCAAACACGCGCCGCACCGGGTGTGGAATGAGCGGCCTAGCCAAAATAAAAGGAGGCTCCCGCTTGGGATCGGGAGCCCCCGAAGGGCCGCGTTCCATTGGCCCGGCCTAGGCGTGGCCGAACCAAGGGGTCATCCATCCTAGCTTCCCTCTCAGAGGCAGGTAGGTTACGATCCGCTCTTTCCTCGAGATGGGCCCCTTCCTCCCATGCTCAGGACAGCTCGAATCGTGTCAGAACGCGACCCGGTCACCTCCCTGTGCATCCCAATGGCCCAACCGGAAATCCGGCCTCGCTCGAACGCCAATTGATTCTTAATCACTTAAATCAACCGGAGAGAACCAAGGGGAATCTGACTCCAGTTCAAATCGGGAGGTGCAGACCAAATTGGCACCGCCCTGCCAGCTTTTCTCCGTCCCGCGGAATGACCAATCCGTGCTCCACCAGGCATTTTCATGTCGTCTGATCTGCGCCATGCGTTGTTTCCGGCGCCGCTCTGCCTCATAATCAAAGGGAAAGCAAATATGAAGAAGTCCGCGATTATCATCCTCCTGGTGAGCAGCGCGTTGGTCCTGGCCGCAGCCGTTCTCGTTGCTGCGCGAGGGCGCCGGGCGGCTGCCTCTCGCTCTGCTGCGAAAAGCGCGCAGCCCGCTCCTCGGGAGGCTCAACTGGCCGCCGGTGATGCAGGCAACGGGCTAGACATCATTCGCTTCGCCAGCAACGCCATGCCCGCGCCCCCGTTCCTTGTCAACGATCTGGCCGGAGGGATCGTCTCCACGGCGCAGTTCCGCGGGAAGGTGGTGATCCTGAATTTCTGGGCTACCTGGTGCCCGCCGTGCCGCGAAGAGATTCCGGAAATGATTCAGCTTGCCAAGGAGTTCAAGGACAAGCTGCAAATCATCGGAGTCTCCATGGACGACGCCCCGCCCGTCGAAGTGAAGCAGTTCGCGCAGAATGTGGGCATCAACTACCCGGTGGTGATGGGAAGCCGCTGGATTGCCGGGGAATATGGAGGAGTCCCTGCGCTGCCGACCTCTTATCTGGTGGATCCCAGCGGAAGGGTGGTGCAAAAGCACGTGGGGCTTTATCCGATTCAAGTGTACGAGGAGGAGATTCGTGCGCTGCTGAACCTGCCGGTCAGCGCCAGGATCGAGACATTCCAGGACACCGGGCAGATATTCCTGAAGAACGCCGCCCTGGCCACGGAACTCCCCGCCGTGAATTTCAACGGGCTGACCTCGGCGCAAAAAAGCGCCGCGCTGAAACGCATGAACTCCGAATACTGCACTTGCGGCTGCCAGCTCACTATCGCCCAGTGCCGCATCAACGACGAATCCTGCACCACGAGCCAAGGGCTCGCCGCAGCCATCATCCGGGAAATTCGCCTCGGCGGAAAGGCGCACGCCGCCAGTTCATCCGCCAAGTGACGAGCGTCTTCGCGACGCGCCGGGCGCACGCGCCAGCCAACCCGCGCCGGACGTGATAATCCTCTTCCCTCGCGCCGCTCAAAGTTGAAGCCCGCCGGCGGCGCGCCCGTCAGGGGTGCGTCATCCTCTCCGGGCGGACCAGCTCGTCAAATTCCTTCTCGGTCACAAAGCCAAGGGCCAGCGCGGCTTCGCGGAGGCTGGTGCGCTCGTGATGCGCCTTCTTGGCGATGGCGGCGGCCTTGTCGTATCCAATCTTCGGAGCCAGTGCCGTGACCACCATGAGCGTGTTCTTCACGTACTCCTCGATGCGCTGGAAATCCACTTCGATTCCAGCGGCGCAATGCTCCGTGAAGGACCGGCAGGTGTCCGTAAGCAGCCGGACGGAGTGCAGAAAATTATGAATCATGACCGGCTTGAACACGTTCAGCTCGAAATTGCCCTGCGAGCCGGCAAACCCTATCGCCGCGTCGTTGCCGAGCACCTGCACGGCGACCATGGTCATCGCCTCGGACTGCGTCGGGTTGACTTTTCCGGGCATGATGGACGA
>JAJXZD010000040.1 GCA_021780215.1 Acidobacteriota bacterium | reverse complement strand
TATCTGGTGAGCTGCGGCGCGGCCTCCGCCACCTGCAATCCGCCCACGGACAAGGTGAACCAGCTGCTCGAACATCCGGCCAGCTCCTTCCCGATGAACGACGGGTTGAACACCAACCCCGCCACGCAGGTTCTTTACAACACGTCCACGAACTATATGGGCCGCGTCGGCTATCTCGGCGTGAACCCCGGAAACCTCCAGCAGGTGATGACCGACGGAGCTTCGCTCTACGACAGCCTCCAGCTCGAACTCCGCCACACCTTCGCCAACGGCCTGCTCGTCCAGGCCGCCTACACCTGGAGCAACCTGAAGACGGACATCAACGCTTCGGCAGCCGGCGCGGGCATCGCCACGCCCGGCAACGTGCTTTCCGGCAGCGCATCGAGCAACGACCCGCTCGCCGTGGGCCAGCAGTACGGCCCGGCGGCCTTCAACCGCCCGCAGCGCTTCATCCTCACCTACACCTACGACCTGCCGTACAAGGGCGAAGGCTGGCATGAAAAGCTGCTCGGCGGATGGGGCATCTCCGGCGTCACCACGATTCAGAACGGGCTGCCCTTCAGCATCACTGACGGGCTGAACGGCAACCAGGCCACGCTGCTCTACGGCATCTCGGTCCCTGCGACCGGGCCGTACTCGCGCGTCGAGCTGGCCAACCCGGTGGACTGCAACTCCTACGGCAACTGCAAATCCGGCGTGCCGCTCGGCTCTTCCGGCAGCATGTACCAGCGCGTTGTGAACGGCCTTAACGGAACCGGGAGCTATTTCAACCCCGCCGCGTTCACGGCCAATCCGGAATTCGGCGGCGCGCCAAGCGCCAATCCCGGGCCGTACACCGGGCTGTGCAGTGGCGCAAATCCGCAATTCGTCGGCTGCGGCACCGGCTTCGGCAATTCCGGCGTCGGCATCATGCGCTGCTGCATGCAGACCAACTTCGACATGGCCTTGATCAAGGACACCACCGTCGGCGGGCTGAGCCAGACCGCCACGCTCGAGTTCCGCCTCGAGGCCTTCAACGTGTTCAACACCGCGCAGTTCAACGAGCCGGGCAACGCCTACGGCACGCCGACCTTCGGAGTCATCAGCTCGAGCTCGGTTCCCGGACGCGTCCTGCAGCTTGGCTTGAAATATATTTTCTAGCCGGAGATCTGTACCGGCTTGCGCCAGCACGCGGCGTCCGTGTCTGCTAGAATGCTGAATCCCGGACGTCGGGCGCTGCCGCATGTTTTCGCTCTTCAAAAAGCCAGGAGCATCTCTCCTGGACCGGCTCAAGCAGTCTGTCGCCAAGACACGCACGGAATTCGCCGCGCGCGTCGAGCAACTGCTGACCGGCAATCGTCCCGTTGACCCCGAGCTGTTGAAGCAGCTCGAATCGGCGCTGCTGGGAGCCGATGTCGGCGTGCGAACCACCCGGGAGGTGCTCGCCGCGCTCCGCCAGCAGGTGAATGAGCACAAACTCGCCGGTGCCGATGCCCTGAAGCACGAATTGAAGCAGCAGATCGTGCAGATCCTCTCCGCGCCCGCGGCCGACTCGAATGGCCAGCCTGCGGAGGCTGCCGCGGGCGGGCCGCGCGTCATCTTCATCGTCGGCGTGAATGGAACCGGCAAAACCACGACCGTCGGGAAACTCGCCAATCGCCTGGCAAAGGAGGGCGCGAGCGTTGTCCTCTGCGCCGCGGACACATTTCGCGCCGCCGCCATCGAGCAACTCGAGGTCTGGGGCCGTCGTTCAGGCGCTGAAGTCATCAAGCAGAAAGCCGGCGCCGATCCTGCGGCTGTCGTTTTCGACGCGCTCACCGCGGCGCGCGCCCGCGCGGCCGATATCGTCATTGTGGATACCGCCGGCCGCCTGCACACGAAATCGAACCTGATGGCCGAGCTCGAGAAAATGAAGCGTACGGCGTCCAAGGTGATTCCCGGAGCGCCCCACGACGTGCTCCTTGTCCTCGACGCTACCACCGGGCAGAATGGCCTCAACCAGGCGCGCGAATTCTGGAGCCACGCGGGTGTCACAGGCATCGTGCTGACCAAGCTCGACGGCACCGCCCAGGGCGGCATCGTGCTGGCCATCGCGCGCGAGCTGAATCTGCCGATTCGTTTCGTGGGCACTGGCGAGCAAGTAGACGACCTGGTGCCTTTTGACGCGCAAACCTATGCCGACTCGCTCTTCGATTGATATATCCCGCGACGCCTGGATGGGCCGCGCGATTGAGCTGGCGCGGCGCGGCGCCTCCCTCGCGCATCCCAATCCTCGTGTCGGGGCGGTCGTCGTGAAGGACGGCCGCGTCGTCGGCGAAGGTTTCCATACCTACACCCGGCGCGACCACGCGGAGATCGTCGCGCTTAAGCAGGCCGGCGCAAAGGCTCGCCGAGCCGCGCTGTACGTCACGCTCGAACCCTGCTGCACCACAGGCCGCACCGGGCCGTGTACCGAGGCAATCCTCGCCGCGGGCATTGCGGAGGTGTTCACGCCCATGCTCGACCCCAACCCGGCGGTGGCGGGTCGGGGCCTGGAGGCGCTCAAGCGCGCGGGCGTGCGCGTGCATGTCTGCGAGGCCCACCGCGAGGCTGCTCGCGAGGCCAATGAGGATTTCGCGAAGTGGATTCAAACCGGGCTGCCCTTCCTGACGCTGAAGACAGCGCTCACTCTCGATGGCCGGATTGCCGAGCGCGCGGGGAGCGTCACCTGGATCACTAGCGAATCCTCCCGCGAAGCGGTCCAACTCCTGCGCCACCAGGCGGACGCCCTGCTGACCGGCATCGGAACGGTCCTGGCGGATAATCCGCGGCTCACCGACCGCACCGGGGAGCCCCGCGGCAGGAGGCTGTTGCGCGCTGTCGTGGACTCCCGCCTGCGTCTGCCGCTTCGCTCGAAGCTCGTCAAATCCGCTGAGGGTGACGTCGTGGTGTTCACCGCGCGGGCCGAGGATTCCTCCCCGGCGAAGGCGCTGCGGCGGGCAGGCGTGGAAATCGTTCGCGTCCCGGCCCGGGGAGGGCGCGTGAATTTGCGCGCCGTGCTCCGCGAAATGGGCCGCCGAGGCATCCTGAGCGTGCTGCTCGAAGGCGGGGCTGCGCTCAACGGCGCCGCGCTGCAAGCGGGCGTGGTGGACAAAATGATTCTCTTTTATGCGCCGAAGATAATGGGAACTCGGGGCGTCCCTATGGCGCAAGTTCCTCCGCGCGCGCTTTCGCGTTCTCCCGCGCTCCGGGAACTGCGTGTTGCGCGCTGCGGCCCTGATTTCATGGTGCAAGGATACTTTCACGATGTTTACAGGAATCATCGAAGCAACAGGCGCGATTGAATCGCTCGCGATCGGTCAGGAGAGTGGCCGGCTGCACGTGAATCTTTCCGGCGCTGGCGATATCGCCGCAGAATTGAAGTGCGGCGACAGCATTGCCGTAAACGGCTGCTGCCTGACGGTCGCCGCGCTTGGCAGCGGCAGCTTCTCCGCCGATCTTTCCGGCGAGACGCTCCGGCGCACCGCACTCGGCCAGAAGAAGGCGGGCGACATCGTGAACCTCGAGCGCCCTCTCCCGGCCGGCGGGCGCCTGGGCGGGCATTTTGTCCAGGGGCATGTGGACGGCATCGGCCGCGTCCTGCGCCTGGCTGCCGAAGGGGACAACTGGTGGCTTTCCGTCCGCGTGCCGGAGGATTTGAGGCGCTACGTAGTGGAAAAAGGCTCCCTCGCGATTGACGGCATCAGCCTCACGGTCGCTCGCTGGCAAAATGGCGCGGCCGAGGTCGCCCTCATTCCCTTCACCGTGGAGCATACCAACGTCCGCACGCTGCTTCCCGATGACGCGGTCAATCTTGAGTGCGACATCCTTGCGAAATACGTGGAAAGCCTGCTGGGGCCGCGCCAGACTCCCTCCGCCCCCGGGCTCACGGTGCGCAAGCTGATCGAAGAAGGCTTCTAGCCCGCGCCGGCCCGCAACGCATCACGCGCCTTTGCGCGCGCCCCGCGAAAATAGAGCGCCAGCCCAAGCAGAATGCCTCCCGCCGTCCCGCCGGCGAGCTTGGCTTCGAAAACCCAATTGCTGGCCGCCTCGGCCGGAGGAATGAACGAAAGCACGATGCCCAGCAGCACAACCGCAAACCCCAGCCCGCCAGCCAGCCATACACCCAGCTTCCCGCCGGGAATCAACGCTACATTGGGATTTGCCGTTCGGTCCGGACGGCTGGCAAGCTTGATCACCGCCGCGTACATGTAGAGGAAAGGGATGAAGTAGAGAATCGTTCCGGCATCCACAAGAATCTGGTAGGCGCCATTCGCCGTCTCGTTGATCTGGATCAGCAGGAGGATCGCGCAGGAAATGAACGCTTGCACCAGGATCGAAATCCACGGAGTCTTCCAGCGCGGGTGGATTTTGCCGAACGCGGCCGGCATGTAGCGGTCAATCCCCACGATAAACGGAATCCGCGCCACGCCCGCGACGGTCGAGCCGACGCCGCCGGTGTTGCCGAACAGCACCAGAACGGCGGCCAGAATTCCGAAAAATGCCATCCCCGAAGCAGCCGAAGCCGTGGTAATCGCCTGGAACACCCCGCTCTTCGGGTCCACGGACTGCGCGGGCAGGATGGCCAGCAGCGCGAACGTCCCGCCAATATACGCCGCGGCAATCAGGGCGCCGGAGCCGAGCACTGCGCGGGGGAACGTCTTGTGCGGCTCGCGCACCTCTTCGCTCATCGCCGAGCAAAGCTCGAGTCCCGTAAAAGCAAACGCGATCTGCGGCCAGAAGTTGACTGTTTTCCAATTCCACGCCGGAAGCATGTTCCGCGCGGTGAAATGCGTCACCGAGCCGCGCACGTGCCAGAGGTAGGCGCCCATGCCGACCAGCATCAGCAGCGGGATGTAGGTCCCCACGCCGCCCGCGTTTTGCAGCCATTTTCCGATGTTTAGCCCGATGATGTTCAGGAGCACGGCGGCAAAGAGCATCAGAAATGAGCCGGCCATCAAAAAGGTGCGATCCTCCGCCAAATAGGCCGCTCGGCTCCCGCCCACGTACGCGGCCATGGCAACGCTGGCCATCAGAAGCCCCGGGAAATAGAAAAACGTATAGATCCAATAGGTCCATCCCGCCACAAAGCCGTGAAAATCGCCAAAGGCTTCCTTCGCCCAAGCATACACTCCGCCCTCCTGCGGGAATCGTGTGGACAACTCGGCGATGATGACCGTTGTCGGCAGGAAAAACAGCGCAGCGGCCAGAACCCACAGGCTGATTGAGGAGGTCCCGTTGTGTGCTGCCGCGGCAATCCACCGCGGGCCGAGCACGGCCGCGATGTTGAAGAGCAGCACGTCCCACAGGCCCATCACACGCCGCAACTGCTTTCGCGCGTCGGGCGAAGCCGGGCTGCTCACGCCGTGGCATCCAGTGCCGGAATCAATTCGTCCTGCGCTAAAAAGTTGCGAAGGTGCGAGTCGAGGCTCAGCTCGAGCTCCGTCCATGACCCGGAGAACGCAACGCGACCCTCCTGCAGGAAGATAATTCGGTCAGCCAGCCTGCGGGCCAGATGGGTGTCGTGGGTTACAACAATCGAGGTCTTGTGCAATGTCTCTTTAAGCTTCGCGATCAAGCCACTGATGTGCGCGACCATCAGCGGGTCCACCATGGTGGTCGGCTCATCATAGAGAATCGCTTCCGGGTCTTCGGCCAGCGCCCGCGCAATCGCCACTGCGCGCTTCGTCCCGGTGCTCAACTCCGAAGGCAGCCGGTCCGCGAATTCGGAAACTTCGAGCAGGGCCAGCAATTCTCGAACGCGCCGGCCGATCTCCTCCGGGTCTTTTTCTCCGCCGCGGCTCTCCAGCGGGAAGGCCACGTTTTCCGCCACGGTGAGCGAATCGAAAAGCGCCCCGGATTGGAAGACCATCGTTACCCGCCGGCGCATCTCCGCGAACTGGCGTTCGCTCCAGCCGGTCACGTCGTGCCCGGCCACGATGATCCGGCCCGCCTCCGGCTCCAAGAAGCCCATCAGCAGTTTCAAGGAAACGGACTTTCCGACCCCGCTGCGCCCCATGATGACTGCCGTCTCTCCCGGCTGCACGGAAAAGCTCACATTCCGCAGAACGGCGTTCTCATCGAAGGATTTGTAGACATTTTGGAACTCGAAGTAAGAGCCGTTCATGTCCCGAGGAACTTCCCTCCCCTGTCGAGCTTCGCCCGGGCATCCTCGTAATCTTCGGGAGCGTTCATATTTTTGAACAGGAGGCCCTGTGAATCAAAGGGTTTCCATTCGAGCGGGCCGATCATTTCCACCAGCAGCGTCCGCAGTCCCTCGGTCACTTTTCGCACGCCGCTCTCGAGTGCGTCGCGAATCGCCCCTTCGCAACGCTTGTGGTAAATCGCGCAAAGCGGCTCGGCCCCGCGGGCATTCATGGGCAGAACGGCGTCTCCCTGCGATTCACGGGCGCGGGCGATCAGATATTCGAGCCATTCTCTGGTCAGGTACGGAAGATCGCACGCCACCACCAGATTCCAGGGTGCACGCGAGACGCGCAGCGCCGTGGCAATTCCCCCCAGCGGTCCAGCCCCCGGCCAATCGTCGGGCACCATGCACAGATCGAGGCCCCTGTACGAGGAGTTGCCGACAACGACGGGCGCTCCGGTCACAGATTCCACCAGGCGCGTCGTGCGGAGCAGCATCGGCACCCCGGCCAGTTCAAGCAGGCTCTTGTCCCGGCCCATGCGGGAGCTTTCGCCTCCGGCCAGTATGAATCCAGCGACTGAAGCGGGAGAGTTCATTTCTCTTCGAGGGATTCTATCCTTTGCAGATGAGGGACTCAATCCCACCTTTCCAAAGGCTTCATACATCTTATTTCATTGTATAAAATGACCTTACTGGGCAGAAGAAAAACCCATTGGCCCTCCCAGCGAAAGTCTTTTGCCTTGACAGTCGCGCTCGATCTGCTATATTGGCACTCGCAAGCGAGGAGTGCTAACAGCATTTCCCGCATGCAACTTTCAGCTCACCATCGGAGGAACTGCAAAAATGGCTGTCAACGTTACGCCGCTACACGACCGCGTGTTGGTGCGGCGGCTCGAGGAAAAGGAGACCGTGAAGGGTGGCATTATCATCCCCGACTCGGCCAAGGAGAAGCCTCAAGAGGGTGAAGTGATTGCCGTAGGCGCCGGAAAGATCAACGACAAAGGCGAGCGGGTTCAGTTGGACGTGAAACCCGGCGACCGCATCCTCTTCGGCAAATACAGTGGCAACGACATCAAGATTGAAGACGAGGAATTTCTTATTTTGAAGGAAGACGAAATCCTCGCCAAGATCAGTGGCGCGGCCAAAGCGGCCGGCAAGAAGTAACCTCCGGAACCGGCGCAGCCGGGACGGAGCAAATCTTTCCAGGAAATCCGAGGAGGAAGAGGAAACATGGCAAAGCAAATCGTGACCGGCGAGAACTCTCGCCAGTCCATTCTGCGCGGCGTCAACACATTGGCGGATGCCGTGAAGATCACGCTCGGCCCCAAGGGGCGCAATGTGGTGATTGAGAAGAAGTTCGGCGCGCCGGTCATCACCAAGGACGGGGTGACGGTCGCCAAGGAAATCGAGCTGAAGGATGCGCTCGAGAACATGGGCGCACAAATGGTCCGCGAGGTCGCTTCGAAGACCTCCGACGTGGCCGGTGACGGCACCACCACGGCCACCGTGCTGGCTCAGGCCATCTTCCGCGAGGGCGTGAAGACGGTTGCGGCCGGCGCCAGCCCCACCGCTCTGAAGCGCGGCATCGAGAAGGCCGTCGAGGTCGCCGTCGAAGAGGTGAGGAAGCTCCACAAGGACGTCAAGGGCGACATGATCGCGCAGGTTGGCACGATCAGCGCCAACAACGACAGGCAGATCGGCTCCATCATCGCCGAGGCCATGAAGAAGGTCGGCAAGGACGGCGTCATCACGGTCGAGGAATCGAAGACCATGGAGACGACGCTCGAAGTGGTCGAAGGAATGCAGTTCGACCGCGGCTACCTCTCTCCCTACTTTGTCACCGATCCCGAGCGCATGGAGTGCGTGCTCGAGGACGTCCGCATCCTGATCCACGAGAAGAAAATCAGCTCGATGAAGGACCTGCTTCCCCTGCTCGAGCAGATCGCCAAGATGGGCAAGCCTCTGCTGATCATCGCCGAGGACGTCGAGGGCGAGGCCCTGGCCACTCTCGTGGTGAACAAGCTCCGCGGCACCCTGCAGTGCGCTGCCGTCAAGGCCCCCGGCTTTGGCGACCGCCGCAAGGCCATGCTCGAGGACATCGCCACCCTCACGGGCGGCAAGGCCATCACCGAGGACCTGGGCATCAAGCTGGAGAACGTGAAGGCCGAGGACCTGGGCCGCGCCAAGAAGATAACCATCGACAAGGACAACAGCACCATCGTCGAGGGCGCGGGTAAGGCCAGCGAGATCGAGGGCCGCGTAAAGCAGATCCGCGCGCAGGTCGAGGAGACCACCTCCGACTACGACCGCGAGAAGCTGCAGGAGCGCCTCGCCAAGCTGGTCGGCGGCGTGGCCGTCATCAAGGTCGGCGCGGCCACCGAGACCGAGCTGAAAGAGAAGAAGGCTCGTGTTGAGGACGCCATGCACGCGACGCGCGCTGCGGTCGAGGAAGGCATCGTTCCCGGCGGCGGCGTGGCTCTGGTCCGCTGCATCACCGCCCTCGAGAAACTCAAGCTGGAAGGCGATGAATCCATCGGAGTCAACATCGTCAAGCGGGCCCTGGAAGAGCCCATGCGCCAGATCGCTCACAACGCCGGCGAGGAAGGCGCGGTGATCGTCGGACGGGTGCGCGAATCGAAGGAAGACAACTTCGGGTACAACGCCGACTCCGGCGAGTTCGGTGACATGGTCAAGGCGGGCGTGATTGATCCCGCCAAGGTCACGCGCCTCGCTCTGCAGAACGCCGCTTCCATCGCCGGCCTGATGCTCACCACCGAAGCGCTGGTGGCGGACATCAAGGAAGACGAAAAGAAGGCGGCCGGCGCCGCCGGGATGCCCGGCGGCGGCGGCATGGGCGGCATGTACTAAGCCAAGCCTGCATCCGTCAAACAAGACACCGCATCACAGGGCGCTCCGGCGAATCCGCCGGGGCGCCTTTTTTTATTGCTGGCGCGCGGGATAGAGGGAAGCGCAGCGCGTGTCCCTTGGCCCCTGCCTCGGCTCCGGGCAAGGGAAGCTCGCCACAATTAGGTTACGCAGAGCCAACGGGTCGTAACTCCGTTAACCCCGCATTTCCGTTTTGAAGTGCACTAGCGAACCTTCGATGCTTCGCCCGCATCAACATTCATGCGGGTTTCAGTGTGATGAAGACGCTTCGGAGGGCAGGACCCAATTGGTGAGACCCAAAATCAGCCGTTTCAACTCTCTTTCAACACCTCGCTCAAGGTCGAGTTCCAAGGTTCCCGCGTCACCTCCGACGGCGGTCTGATTCTGGTGCGTGAGCTGGATGAGCACTTGGGCTTCGGTGATCTGATCGCCCGACATCTGACCGATTCACGCCGCGGGAAGAACATGCAGTTCCCGCTGGCCGACTTGCTGCGCCAATCGGTCTACAGCCGCATCGCGGGCTACGAGGACGTAAATGATGCCGAGCAACTCTGGCAGGACCCCACCTTTCGACTATTGCGGTTGCAGACGAGCCAACGAAGCGCATAATATCGTGGCGGAGGGTGGGAAAATGAAATCCTCGATGAATATCTCCAAGGTCCACTGTCCACCCCACTTGCGCTGCTTGGTCCCGGTTTTGAAAAGATGGATAAAGCTAAATGGCCAACTAGCTGAGCAATGGTACAAGCATGAAGATTGCCCTTGGTGGTATAAGGAACGAGCACTGCTAGGCACGTTCTGTGGTTCCTTGTGGCTTTCACGTAGTGTGCTCCTTGAAGAATATTCGGATTCAAAAAGGGGAGTGAATAGGCGCGGCCAGCTCACCCCCAATACGTCCTATACGGGACGTGTTGACCTTTACTTTGAGGTCGGCAAGCAGCGGTTTGTTGCCGAATCGAAACATGTGTGGGTACCGGCTACAAGTGGGAAGCAACAGAAGGACAACATTAAGGCATGCATCGAGCGAACGAGCGGGGACGTTGGCCAGATTGCACCGGACGGCGACGTTCGTCGCCTTGCCATTGTGTTCGCCGTTCCCTACATTCGAAGTAAGGGGAAATCGCCTTTGACGCCGCGGGACTTGAAGGACAAGGTCTTGTGGTCAGTTAAACAAGCGCAAATATCAGAGTCTTACGCTATGGCTTGGGCGTTCCCAAGGTTGGGCAGGTACGGGAAATACAAGGGTAGCGTTTACCCTGGTGTCATAATGCTCCTAAAAGAGGTCAAGAGGGCGCCACATTAGGCGGCCTGCTACCACGTCAACGCTCGGAGTGCGTCACCGCTGACCGATGGCCGACACAGTGCGCGGGGCGCTCGGTTTTCCGACCTTCAACCTATCGCGCCGCCGGAGGTGAAGTCTTTGTGGCGACACCGACCCGCATGAGAGATGTGGATCCGATTTCAAACCTTGGGAGCGCGAAGCAAGGCGACGAACGAAGCGCGCCGCCACGGTCAGCACCCAAACGCAGAAATGCAACTTGAGAGTATTACTGTGTGAGGGAACTCAGGAAATTCATCATCAAATCGACCCCAACAATCCGAATTAACGCATCTCCGGCAGCGAGTTCTCGCCGCTCATCAAGGAGCCTTCGGCATCTTCGCAATGGGGTCGTCGGGAGAAAGACCGTTCCATTCCCGCACGATGGCATTCCACGGTTCAACCAGCTTCTTCCCATGAAACTCGGCGGCAAAGGTAACAAAGCTCTTGTCGGCGAGCGCGATCAAAAGGACTCCTTTTCTGGGGGCAGCAATGTTTTGCCGTCCGGTAAAATTGGAATCCACGAATTTAGTTAGCTCCCGAGCTATTCGTAGCACGTGACCGAGGTCACGTGCTGGCAACGGGTCTGACCTGTCCTCGGTTTTTGGTTCAGTCATACGTTAGCACTCCGGGATTCTTGCACATCCGATTCTACCCACATGGGGACGACAGAGGCCGCTGGCGCGGGGGGAGGCGCCGGCTGCGGGGCGACGGACTCCTCAAGGCGATTCCTGGTTTACAAGCTGAAAAACTGCGCCGCACAAGGAGCATGGAGCATGCCGGCGGAAGCGCGTTCGAGGGCCGGGTTTGCGCGCTCAATAGCCGGGTTTACGCGGTGCGGGCGGCGAGAGGAGCGCGAAGGGCTGCCAGAATGAAGAATTATGAGCAGACCGATGACGCGCAAGCAGAAGACCCAGCGGGCCTGGGGAGCATATCTGGACCTGGCGGATACGGCGGATTGGATCCGGAAGCAGTTGCGCGGGCCGCTGGAGACCTTCGGCCTGACGATGGAGGAATTCCGGCTTCTGCTGATGCTCTACCGCGACGGGCCGCTGACAATACGCGTGGCGGCGGCACGGCGCGATCGCAACCGCCAGAACATGCACATCACGATTCTGCGGGCAGCGGAGTTCGGGTGGGTGGAGCGGCGGATTGTGCGCCTTCCGGCCGCAGAAATCGCGGAGAGCCGGCTGCCGAAAGCGCGGCGGGGAAAGCCGAGAGGCGGGCGGCGCGTGGGAACGGTCAGGCTCACGCCGCGAGGGGAAAAGCTGATCGGGCACGTCCTGCCGAGGCAGGCCAAAATCGTGAAGGCCCTGATGCGCGCGCTCGACGGGCGGGAACAAGCGACGCTGAGCCGGCTGTGCGGGAAGTTGCGCGAGGGAGACGTGGTGAAATACATCCGGGAGATGAGGATCATCGAGCCGGAGGAAATGCGGGAGGGGTGAGGCCGCCGGGCGCCGGTGGGGACCCGGCGCCATGGCGCGCCGCAAGTTATTCTCATTGATCGAGCGTAAAGCGAGTGTTACCGTGCGCGGTACCTGAGGCACAAGGAGCCTACCTGTGGGCAATTGGGTGAACTGGCTGGTGGTCATTGCCGGGATCATCTGCGTGATCATCGAGCTGTCGCTCGGCGCGTTCACGGGATTCGACATGGCGCTGGTGGGCGGCGCGCTCGCGGTTGGCGGCGCCGCAGGGCTCCTGGCCGGATCGGCGACGATTGGGCTGCTGTCCGCGGGCGCGCTCGCGTTCGTCTATCTGGCGATTTTTCGCCGGTGGCTCAAAGGGAAGCTGACGGTGAAGGATCACGCCAGCAACGTGGACGCGGTGATCGGCAAGACCGGGGTGGTGCTCAAGAAGATCGCTCCGCACGAAGCAGGACAAGTGAAAGTGGGCGACGAAGTGTGGCGCGCCGAACTGGCCGGCGCGCAGGACTCCGCACGGGACACCGGCACGGAAGTGAAAGTGGAATCCGTCGAAGGCGTGACGCTCAAGGTGAGGTGAGAAAAGATGGACCCGATGAATGCGCTGGGCATCGCAGCGATTTTCGCGCTCCTCATTCTTGGCCTGCTGACTCTGGCCAAGGGCGCGCGGACCGTGAAGCAGTATGAAAAAGGCTTGATTACGCGCCTTGGGAAATATCATGGCATGGCGCAGTCGGGGCTCACCTTCATCGTGCCGTTCGTGGACGATATCGTTCGCGTGGACATGCGCGAGCAGGTCATCACCGTGCCGCCGCAGAAGCTGATTACCAAGGACAACGTCACGGTGGAAGTGGACGCGGTGGTCTATTACAAGGTGATTGACCCGGTGAAATCGCAGTACGAGGTGCAGGATTTCGGGTACGCCTGCACCACGCTCGCGCAAACCAATCTGCGCAACCTGATCGGCGACCGCACGCTCGACGAGACACTCGTGGCCCGCGACATGATCAACACGAATTTGCGCCAGGTACTGGACGAAGCGACCAACAACTGGGGATGCAAGGTC